>NZ_JBMPPD010000009.1:0-106460 GCF_049339825.1 Undibacterium sp. RuRC25W
CTTTGCTCACATCAAACAATTTAGGCGGGTTGCAACGCGATACGACAAACTCGCTGAACGATTTGCTTCATTTGTGGCAATTGCAGCTTCGATGCTTTGGTTAAAATAAATGTCAACACGCCCTAGATAGTTCTCCAAACTGGTCGGTAAAAAAAGCCACTTGCGAGGCAAGTGGCTCATTATTCGAAATGGGCGAATCTGCATTAATTGATCTGCTTACATTCTGACCAGTGTCGATTTTCCAAACAGACTCTCAATCAAATCGACTGCCAGAATCGCGGTTTGATTGCGCAAATCAAGTGCCGGATTGAGTTCAACCAGATCTAGCGATGCCAGTAAGCCAGTATCGGCAATCATTTCCATACATAACTGTGCTTCACGGTATGTCGGACCGCCAAGCACTGCTGTGCCAACACCTGGTGCAATCGCAGGATCGAGGCAATCCATATCAAAACTGACGTGCAAGTGCGTATTAGAATCGACACCAGCCAGCGCGGAGCTCATGACATTGCGCATGCCATATTCATCGATATAGCGCATGTCATAGACTTGAATACCCATCTCGTGAATGAATTTTTTTTCACCGGCATCGACGCTGCGGATACCAATCTGACGAATTTCATCCGGTTGCATCGCAGGGGTATGACCACCGTACGAAATCAATTCTTTAGGACCATGTCCCATCAGGCAGGCAACGGGCATACCATGGATATTACCGGTCGGGCTGATCGTTGATAAATTGCTGTCAGCATGAGCATCAAACCACAAGACACGTAATTTTTTGCCGACCCGACGGCAGTGAGCCGCCACTGCGCTGATAGAACCAATCGCGAGACAGTGATCTCCACCGAGCATCATCGGAATGTGACCATTCAGTAAGGCATGATCGACGGCATCGTAGACCGCTTGATTCCAATCGATCGCTTCTTTCAAGTGACGCAAGCCATTGACGGGTTGTTCCCATGGATTGGCGGGGCCCCGCAGGTTGCCGTGGTCGATGACCTTGAGCTGACGCCCTTCGAGGGCTTCGTTCAGTCCTGCAACGCGTAATGCATCAGGCCCCATGCCTGCGCCTCTGACGCTGGCACCAACATCAGTCGGTGCTCCGATTAAGGAAATGGTTTTCATTCTATGTTTAATTTTCAGACTAAGTTATGCGTATTAAGCGAATTAAGCATGTATTGGCACTTTTGGTGCCGTTGGTGTTTCCGCTGTCGCGGATCTTGCATTTTCAGTATGCATCGTTGGTGCTGCGCTGATATCAGCAGTCACACCCATCCCCATCCCAAATAAATCTTTAGGATTCATCATCTCCGGAATCAGATCCAGCATCGGTGATGTTTTTTGCATCACAAATTTTTCTAGGTAACGCATCGCAGAAAAATCTTCCAGCGCAAAACCAACAGAATCAAAGACGGTGACTTGCTCAGCGGAGGCTCTTCCTGCGGTATGACCTTCGAGAATTTTCCACAGTTCTGTGACTTGGAAGTCGGCTGGCATCTGCTGCAATTCACCTTCAATTCTGGATTGCGGCTCATATTCAACCACAACAAACGCATTATGCAAAATATCAGCGTGTAACTCTGTTTTTCCTGGGCAATCACCACCGACCCCGTTGATATGCATGCCTGGTTCAATCATCTCTGGCGTCAGAATGGTGGCATTGGTTTTATCCGCTGTCACGGTGGTAATAATGTCTGCACCTTTAACTGCTTCAGCGACCGATCCCGCACGAATAACGCGTAAATTTGGATAAGCGCGCAGATTATGAATTATTTTTTGCGTCGCTGCCGGATCAACGTCAAAAACGCGGATTTCGTTGATGCCTAACATGGCGTGGAATGCGATCGCCTGAAACTCACTCTGAGCGCCATTGCCAATCAACGCCATGCTGCGACTATCAGGACGCGCCATATACTTTGCTGCAAGCGTAGATGTGGCGGCAGTGCGTAAGGCTGTTGTGAGGGTCAATTCAGATAAAAGACGTGGGTAACCAGTTTCAACATCGGCAAGAACACCAAAGGCCGTGACAGTCAGTAAGCCCGCTTGGGTATTTTTAGGATGACCGTTCACGTATTTGAACGAATAGTTTTTGCCGTCAGAAATGGGCATTAATTCAATGACGCCGACATCGGAATGATTGGCAACGCGGGCGGATTTATCAAAACTTGCCCATCGCAGATAATCTTCTTTAATCATCTCCGCCATGCGTGAGATGGCGGTTTCTGGTTTCACTTTACGTAAGTGGGCTTGCATTTCCTGTGTGCCAATATAGGTCACCATGATGGTCTCCGGATCGTTAGTCTTATGACGGATGCACTGTTGTCAGGTACTCCGCTAAGGGAGGAGAAGCGTTGACTGTTTTGCATTCATCTTTATGAGAACATCGTCATTGGACTTAGCCACGAAGTTTTCCAACAGGCATGTCCGGAAGCCACTGCGAAATTTTTCCGCATTTCGCAAAAGCCTCGCGTACTCAGGTACCGATCAAAACGACGAGTTCTGATCACCATTGTAGCCATCTGCGCGAATAATTAGATTGCTAAATTTGAGTTATTCGTTTTAAATAATGAAACTAAATTTCTTAAATAATTTTTAAAAGAAATTAAATTACTTTTAATCTTACTTACATAAAATATCCCATTTTTTGAGTTCTGAATCATCTTAAAATGGCGTTGGGTGCATACGGTACATAACGACAATCTGAGATGTCGATGTGCTCATCGCTGGGGAAGGGTGACAGCGCCACATAAGAGCGCTCGCCAATTGATTAAGGACACAATATGGACGCTTACGATCTGAGCATTCTGCGTCATTTGCAAGATGATGGCCGGATGAGTAATCTGCATCTCGCTGAGAATATTCATCTCTCGGCACCGCAGACCCTGCGTCGCGTCAGGGCGCTGGAAGAGAAAAATATTATCCGTGGCTACATTGCGCAAGTCGCGCCAGAGGCCGTTGGATTGGGCGTGATGGCCTTTGTGAATCTATCACTGGACCGAGAGCAATTCCGCAATGTGCGAGAGGTGGAGCGGCAACTGCGGGCATTTCCCAATATTATTGAATGCCACACCATTTCTGGTGACTTTGACTATATTCTCAAGGTTGTCGCAACCGATCTGAAAAGCTTGTCGCAATTTTTGACGGATACCCTAATGCAAGTGCCAGGGGTTGCCTCGCTGCGATCGATGATTTGTCTGGAAGAGGTGAAGCCGGTGTCTGGATTGCCGATTGATTAGCTGATGAAATCAGACTTACATTGATTGGTGCAAAGGAGGGCGTGCATTGAATGGTACTGCGGACCAGAATTTCTGGGAGAAATTTGGTCCGGTATTTTGTCCGGCATTTCGCTCATCGCTTAGTTACGCATCTGAATCGTCAGAGGTATCTACAGCGAGCGAATTTTAATGAGAAATCGCGAAACGAAGAGAGAATTTCTTAAAATGGCGGTAGCTTGCGCCCAGTTTATGCAAGGCTTCCAAAGATTGTTCTAGGGATTCACCTTCTTTAGTGAAGTTCGCGCGGAATTCTTCAAATGCTGCTTCTAATACAACGGACAACTGGTGGTTGTAGATACGACCGTAATTCATTAAACGTCTTTTTGTGCGGAGTTTCATGTTGCATCCTTTTTAGTGAGGGGCGGATTATAACGGTTTAAGGGTTTTACTTTGCTGTTTTACAGCGTACTTTTAAACAAGCAGGTCATCACATTGATGTGCTTCGTGTTAACGCCAGCCATACATCATTTGCCCTGCAAGTAGATCTTTCATTGGTTTTAACACATCCAATGCGCCAAGGCTGACGCCCAATAACGACTGCGTCAGTGAGCCATCAGACGAGCTGGCAAAGACCCGCGCCATGGTGTCGGTCAGGCGTATCGTGAGTTGACGGTCGCTATTACGCTCATGGATAAATGTCTGGATGCATGCAGTCATCGCTGTCCCTGATGTCTCGCCGCAACGGCTTAGACACTTCGCCAATGTGTGTGCATCTCGTAGTCCTAAATTCAATCCCTGACCAGCAACCGGATGTAAAGTCTGTGCGGCATTGCCGATGTTGACAGTTCGATTTGTTGCGCTGGATTGCGCATTGAGACCAAGCGGATACGCGTGCCGTTTGGAGATCTGTTTGAATTGACCAAGACGATGTCCAAAGACAGTCTGTAACGCCGTCAGAAACGCTTTATCGTCCAGTGCGAGAAGCTCAGTGACCAACGTGGGGCGGGCACACCACACCAGCGCGTAGCCGTCTTCTTGCGGCAATAAAGCAAGTGGCCCCTGATCGGTGAAGCGCTCAAACGCACGCTGCGGCATAGGCTGATCACAGATCACATGCGCAATGATGGCGGTTTGTTGATAGTCGTGGCGCTGCACGCGTTGCGACTGATCAGCAAAGGTGCCGCCTTCTGCTTGCACCAGAACGTTTGCAGACATGTGCGAGACCTCGCCTGTGTCGACATGCTTCGTTGCGACAGTCACCGAATCATTATGCTCTTGCGTCTGTTCGACCAAAAAAGGACGGAGAATCTGGATACCGGCCTCGCTCAGCGCGGTCTGCATCGGGCGAATAATATCGCCATACCGTGCGACATAACCTAAAGCGGGCACACCGTAATCGTTGGCACGGATCAGGCTGCGACCAAAATGTCGGCGGCGTGAGACATGAATTTCTTCAATCGCCGTTGCTTTGATGGGCCAGCTACCGGCGCGCTGCAATATTTGCTGACTGCCGTAAGAAATGGCAATGGAGCGCGCATCATTTTCAGCTTGCGTTGCTGTTTTAGCATCTAGCAACACAATACGGTTGGCGGGTATGCCCTGTTTTACCATGAGCAGCGCAAGTGCTTGTCCTACCGGTCCTGCGCCACAAATGGCGATATCGAAGTCTGTATTCATCATCGTTGATGTCACTGAGGTCACTGAATTCACTGAGGCTGACGCATTTCTGATTCTATTTCACTGACCGTTTTTGGTGTGTCACGACTGAGGTTAATATGACCATCACTTGTGATCAACATATCATCTTCAATCCGTATGCCGATGTTCCAGAATTCTTGCGGAACGTTTTCAGCAGGTCGCACGTAAATTCCGGGTTCGATCGTGATTACCATGCCTGCTGCGAGGCGACGGTAAGGCTTTTCTTCAGCGATGTTCTGGTTCTCACGATAAAGACCAACATCATGCACATCCAGCCCCAGCCAGTGACCTGTACCATGCATATAAAATTGGCGATACGCGAGACTCGCGATGGCATCATCGACGCTCCCCACCTCGTGTTTATTCAATAAACCTGTGTTTAGCATACCTTCGGTCAAGACACGTACTGCGGCATGATGCCCATCCATGTAACGCGCGCCTGGCTTGGCGCAGGCGAGTGCTGCTGATTGTGCTGCGAGTACGATCTCGTATAAGGTTTTTTGTGCAGGCGTGAACTTGCCATTGACTGGGAAAGTTCGAGTAATATCAGATGCGTAACTATCGAATTCGCAACCAGCGTCAATCAGAACCAAATCGCCATCCTGAATTTGTGCCTGATTACTCTGGTAATGCAGCACACAGGCATTGGCACCCGCGGCGACGATGGAGCCATAGGCGGGAGATTGCGCACCATTGCGCCGGAATTCATGCAACAGCTCGGCTTCTAATTCGTATTCAAACTGCCCTGGTCTGGCTGCGCGCATCGCCCGTGCATGGGCCGCCCCGGAGATGCTTGCTGCGCGTTGCATCGTGGCGATTTCGACGCTATCTTTCACGAGTCGCATTTCATCGAGCAGGCAACGCACATCGACGGTGATCGCTGGTGCGCTGATACCGGCACGGTTTTTTGCCCTTACATCCTGTAGCCATTGTTGTACTTGATTATCCAAGTGTGGCTCAGTCGCATTACTATAAAACAGCGTATGTGCATCGGATAGCAAGCTCGGCATGATGCTGTTGATATCTGCGATCGGATAGGCAGCATCAAAACCAAATTCTGCTTGCGCCGCTGCTGGGCCGTAGCGAAAACCATCCCATATTTCATGCTCGATATTTTTTTCGCGGCAAAACAAGATCTCAGTTTGCTCGTTGCTATTGGCGACCAGAACGACCACTGCTTCCGGTTCTGTGAAACCAGATAAATAATAAAAATAACTATCGTGTCTGAAAGGGAAGGTATTGTCGTTATTTCTGGTCAGTTCACGCGCCGTTGGAATGATCGCCACACCACCGCCTTGCGCCTGCATCAGTGACATTAATTGCTGACGACGGGCAGAGTAATGGAGATGACTGGCCTGGCTCATGGCTATCCTTTAATAAAATTCAGTGGTGCGTTCAGCGCCGTTAATTGTGCTGGTGTGCCGAGATTATGCCATTGACCACGATAGAGTTCGCCACCAACACGGCCAGCATCAATATACTGACGCATCAGCGGGCCCAGTTTGGCATGATCACCAGGGCGAATGCTGGCAAACATTTCTGGGCGATAGACGCCAATATTGGCAAAGGTATGGCGCGGTGAGCCTTCATTCGATAAACCCATTAGCGTGAGTACAAAGTCGCCCTCTGGATGAAAATCCGGATTCTTGACCATATATAACCACGCAACATCGCGCTCGTCGTCAGGTAAAGGATTGCCCCAAGGGTCATTGTCTTCTAGCGTGTTCAGGCACTCTTTAAAGTCGAAGTGGGGAATATAAATATCCGAAGACACGACAATAAACGGATCCGTGCCGAGCAGTGGCAAGGCTTTGGCAATACCGCCTGCTGTCTCAAGCGCAGTCTCTTCTGCTGAGTAAGTCAGTTGAGCACCAAACTGACTGCCATCACCCAGTGTATCGACAATCATTTGTCCGAGATGCGCATGGTTAATCACGATTTCGGTAATGCCCGCTTTGACCAGATTGAGAATATGCCACACGATCAGCGGTCGACCGCGCACTTTGAGTAGTGGTTTAGGGCAGGTATCAGTCAGTGGTCGCATGCGTTCGCCACGACCTGCTGCAAGTAACATTGCTTTCATCTGTCGTGCCTCAGAAGGTATAACCAACTTGCGGCGCTGTGTTTTCTAACTCATCGAGTAAGCGCAGCAGAGGGACCAGTTCTTTATAGCGATGGCACGTCTTACGGATATATTCCATGACAGTTGGGATATCTGCCAAGAAATTATCTTTCCCATCGCGGTGCGAAAGGCGACTGAATATACCTAAGATTTTTAAATGGCGTTGCAATCCCATCCATTCAAAATCCTTGTAGAAGCTATCGATGTCCGGAGAGACTGGCAGGCCCGCACGTTTGGCTTTTTCCCAGTAACGGATTGCCCAGTCGAGGACCATTTCTTCATCCCACTGCACATAAGCGTCACGCAGTAGAGAGACCAGATCGTAGGTGATTGGTCCGTAGACGGCATCCTGGAAGTCAACAATACCTGGATTTCCTTTATCCATCCACATCAGGTTACGGGAGTGAAAATCGCGATGCACATAAACTTGTGGCTGTGCCAACGCACTCGCGAGCAAGTGGTCAAATACTTTTGTTAATGTCGCGTTCTGCTTTTCAGTGAGCGTGATGCCAAGATGTTTGTTGATATACCACTCAGTAAAGAGGTTAAGCTCGCGCAATAAGAAAGCGCGGTCATACTCTGGTAACACATCCGGCTGGCTCTGTGCTTGCATGAGTACCAGTGCATCAATCGCGTCGAGATACAATTTATGCGCTGTATCGTGGTTTAAGACGTGCGCGTAGGTGTGTAAGCCAAGATCGGTGACGAGCAGAAAGCCCGACTCAAGATTTTGCGCGAGTACTTCAGGTACCGTCAGGTTGATGCTTTTCAGTAAATTGGCCATGTTGACAAAGGCCGCAGAATTTTCTGTCGCTGGCGGTGCGTCCATCGCAATCAGTGATTGCCCGTCTTCGGTGTCAATGCGGAAAAACTGTCTGAAACTCGCATCAGAAGACGCTGAACGTAGCGTGTCGAGCTTGAGTGCATGTGCAGAAAGGCCGCTTAGCCACTCTCTCAGAGCGATACGACGTTGTTCTTTTATCTCAGAAACGGCTGGATTAGCAGGCTGGGCGGACTGATTTTCAGTGGATGGCATGGTTAAATTGGCAATAGAGTGAGTTTGTGCGCATACTTCGGCTAGTTTTAGCGGCATTTCACCTATAATAGGCGACTAATTTCTGGCGGATTGTCTCAACGATACCGTCCACCATGCTGGCTAAAACGCTTACTGACTACTGAATACATGCGCAGGAAACCCGTATTATCTCACTCACCGCTCTTGTTTCCTACTATCCCGGCGATTGTCGTGTCGGTATTGGTGCCAGCCTTCTTTATGCAGGCTAAAGCGCAGACTGTTTCTGTCGACTCACCTGTCAGCGACATCAGTGCTGGTCAAACTAATGCTGTCTTGGCAGATAGTTTGAGTTTTGAGCAGGATTCGGTCTTGCGTCAAAAAATAAAAGAAGAAAAAAAAGCGCAAGAAGCCGTAAAAAAAGAGCAGCAACGAGAGAGTGACAAGGCTGCGCCTGTTGTCGTTCGTGCCGAAAATGTGGTCGGCAGGCCCGAACGCGATATTCATTTTGAGAATAACGTCGAGATAGTTAAGGGAACGACCACTGTTACGGCCGATAAAGCTAGCTATTTGTACCTTGAAGACGAATTTAATGCCGAAGGTAACGTACAAGTAAAACGGGATGGTGATTGCTTTAACAGTGATAGTGCACGTTTGCAATTAGATTCCAGCATCGGCAATGTATTGAAGGCCAATTACCATCTTTTGGAAAGCAATGCCCAAGGTAAGGCTGAACGTATCGATTTTCTTGATTCTGAGCGCTCAATAGTGCACCAAGGGACTTATAGTACCTGCGAGGGAGTTGATCCAGATTGGTATTTGCGTGCCGACACCTTAAGTCTCGATAGTGGACTCGATACGGGTCAGGCAGGAAAATCAGTACTGTATTTTCTTGGAACGCCGATTTTAGCGACACCGACGCTCACGTTTCCGCTTTCCGGTGCTCGTCACTCTGGTTTTTTGCCGCCGACAGTCGGTGCCTCAACTGCAGGTGGCGCGGAATTTGGCATCCCGTATTACTACAACATTGCACCCAACAGAGATGTTACTTTTTATCCTAAGTTGATTTCACGCCGTGGATTACAACTGGGTGCAGATGCGCGTTATCTCGGTGAAGACTACCGTGGCGAGACGACCTTAGAGGGATTGGAGGGGGATAGAGTCACCAACACCAGTCGGTATGCGTTGACGTCCACCCATCAGCAGTTGATTACGCCTGCGTTGAAATTGAACTGGGATATCAATATTGCCTCAGATGACAACTATCCCTCAGATTTCTCTAGTTCTATCACGAAGACCTCGCAACGCTTGTTACCTCGCAACATTAATGCGACGTACACCGGGTCATTTTGGAGTCTGAACGTTCTCGCCAGTAACTATCAGGTACTGCAGGATCAGGCGTCCCCCATCGCGCGGCCCTATGATCGTTTGCCGCAGATTCAGTTCCATGCGGAAAAACGTGATGTGCTTGGATTTGATTTTTCATTTGATGCCACGTTGACTCGTTTCTGGCACCCAGAGTTTGTGCGTGGCGACCGTTTGGTGCTCAATCCGCAAGTGTCTTATCCTATCGTGCAGCCAGGCTACTTTATTGTGCCGAAATTGATGCTGCACGCCAATTACTACCAGCTTTCGAACGTTGATCCAGGGAGCCCAACGACGGTGCGTACGTCAGTTCCAACGTTTTCACTTGATAGCGGTTTGGTATTCGATCGGCCAAGTACTTTGTTTGGACGCGAAGTGACTCAGACACTTGAACCTCGCTTGTTTTACGTGCATACGCCGTTTGTTGATCAGTCGGCTGTTCCTCTCTTTGATACGGCTGATGCTGACTTTAACTTCACGCAAATCTTTAATGAAAATCGGTTTAGTGGACAGGATTTGGTCGGTGATTCGAATCAGATTACTGCCGCCCTTATTTCTCGTTTCATCGAGTTGGATGGTGAGGAACGCCTTAAGCTAGCGATTGGACAACGATTCTACTTTAATACCCAAAAGGTAAGAGTCGACGATACAGTGACACCAAGTCGGTCAGATATGTTGCTGGCGGTATCAGGGCAGATTACTCGGCAGCTAGCAACCGACCTAGCGGTGCAGATTAGTCAGAGTACACGCCAATCCGTCAAATCTAGCTATGCGATCAGGTGGCAGCCAGAAGCTAAAAAGGTATTGAATTTTGCGTACCGCTTCCAGCGCGATACCTTAGAAGAGCTAGACTTATCAGGACAATGGCCTATTGCAAGAAATTGGTATGCAGTAGGAAGAAGTAACTATTCTTTGATGAACAAGAAAGTTGTGGATGGTCTCGTTGGGCTTGAATACAAGGCAGATTGCTGGGCGCTGCGATTCGTTGCTCAACGGTTTGCTGTTGATAGTTTAAATAATAACACTGGCTTTTCAATTCAGTTGGAGCTCAATGGATTGGGCCGGTTGGGTGTGGGTAACGACCCGATAGAAGCGTTAAAACGGAACATTTCCGGTTATCAGCCGATTACCGAGCGTTAATTCGCTTCGCGTCAGTGAACCACGGAAGTTCTGTCAGGTAGTTAGCGATAGTTTCAGACATTGAAGCGCAAACATGGTTGTTTGTGAAAACTCCGCTAACGTGTATATTGCAACTTTTATGCCGCATAAGCAGTCTATGCTGCGGTATTGCTCAAACAGTTTTTTAGATCATTATGCGACATTTATTGCACATGAAACAACGTACTCTTTTATCTGTGGTGGCCTTTTCCGTCAGTTTTCTTGCGACGCAGTCCACTCTGGCGCAACAAGCAACGACAGCAAGCGTTTCAGCGACACCAGCGAAATCACAAGTCGTTAATAGCATTGCAGTCATCGTTAATGATGAAGTCATTACAAAGCAAGAGTTGAATGAACGGCAGGCGATGGTAGAGCGGCGCTTAAAAGCACAAGGTACGGCATTGCCAGACCGGGCTGATCTACAAAAACAATTGTTGGAACGCATGATTGTCGATCGCGCACAATTACAATTGGCCAAAGAAAATGGCATGCGTGTTGATGATGTCATGCTTGACCGTGCGATGTTGCGCATGGCTGAGCAACAAAAAATGACCTTACAACAGTTCCGCAACCAAGTTGAGCGTGAAGGGACACCTTACCCAACTTTCCGCGAAGAGATTCGCGACGACATCATGATGCAACGCATACGTGAACGGGAAGTCGATAGCAAAATTTTGATTACCGAAAGCGAAGTTGATAATTTTTTGGCAGCTGAAGCGAGTGCCAAGGTTGGAAAACAAGAATTAAGTCTGGCGCATATCCTCATTCGTATTCCAGAAAATGCATCCGCAGATCAAATTGCGCTGCGTCGAAATCGTGCTGAAGAAGTGTTGCAAAAATTGCGTGCTGGCGGTGACTTTGCCAAACTGGCAGTGACTTATTCCGACAGCGCAGAAGCGTTGAAAGGTGGCGATCTTGGCTGGCGTGAGCAAGAACGATTGCCTCAGTTATTCTTAGATGCTGTCAGCAAAATCAAGTCAGGTGAATTTACTGACATCATTCGTAGTCCGAACGGTTTTCATATCGTTAAGCTCAATGGACAGCGTGCGGCGAATGATGCCAAACCTGATGCCGCAGTGGTGCAGCAAACGCATGTACGTCACATTTTAATGAAAGCAAATCAGATCATTTCTGAGGCTGAAGTGCTTAAAAAAATGCAAGAGATGAAACAACAGATCGTCTCTAAAGCGGCGACATTTGAAGATCTGGCCAAAGCTAACTCTGCAGATGGTTCTGCGGCAAAAGGCGGAGATCTGGGATGGATTTACCCCGGTGATACCGTGCCGGAGTTTGAGCAAGCAATGAATAAGCTGGCGATCAATGAAGTGAGTGATCCCGTCAAATCTCCTTTTGGATATCACTTGATCCAAGTGACAGAACGTAAAACCGAAGATCAATCTAACGATCGTCAGCGTCTGGCTGCCCGCAACGCGTTACGTGAACGCAAAGCCGATGAAGCGTTGCAAGACTGGTTGCGTGAGTTGCGTGACCGCACTTATGTCGAATACCGCACGGATGACAAATAATGCCTGAATCCAGATTACCGGTCATAGCACTGACGGTCGGCGAACCGGCAGGTATAGGGCCTGAAATCTCGATTCGCGCGGCGTGGGCTTTACGACATGAGGTGAGGCCAGTATTAGTGGGTGATGCAGCCTATCTGGCAATGCTTGCTAATGAGATTGACCCGGAGATCAAACTCATGGGTGTTTCGATCGAAGCACTCAGAAACGATGGGTTATCAGCGACGGGGCAAGACAGAGTTACCGTGATTGATTGCCCGCTCAATGCCCATGTGATTGCTGGGGAGCTCGATCCCCGTAATGGCAGAGCAGTGCTGCAAACGCTGGATGTGGCGATCGAAAGTGTTAACCAGGGATGGTGCGATGCCATCGTTACCGCCCCTCTACAAAAAAGTACGATCAATGACGCGGGTGTCAAGTTCAGCGGGCATACAGAGTATCTCGCCGAAAAGACCCACACGCCACAGGTAGTCATGATGCTGGCGTGTGAAGCCAATGCACATCTGGCACAACCGTTACGCGTGGCATTAGCGACGACGCATTTGCCACTCAAAGACGTTCCAGCGGCGATTGTGTTCGACGATCTGCTTCGTACGTTGCAGATTATCGATGCCGATTTAAAACAAAAAATGGGCATTGCCCAGCCGCGTATCCTTGTTACTGGACTCAATCCGCATGCAGGAGAAAATGGCTACTTAGGGCGCGAAGAAATTGACGTTATCTCCCCCGTCATCGCAGAAGCAAAACGCCTCGGCATTGAGGTCAGTGGGCCTTATCCCGCAGATACCTTGTTTCAACCTAAGTATCTTGAACGCGCCGATTGTGTGCTGGCGATGTATCACGATCAGGGACTCAGTGTCCTTAAACACGCCAGTTTTGGATTGGGTGTGAATATTACCTTAGGCTTGCCCTTGATCCGCACCTCTGTTGATCATGGTACTGCGCTGGATTTGGCAGCGCAAGGTCTGGGGTATGCCGATATTAGTAGTATGTTGGTAGCGATTCGCGTTGCTGCGAACATGGTAAAAAACAAACAATAAACATGAAACATATTCCTCGTAAGCGTTTCGGTCAGAACTTTCTGACCGATCAATTAGTATTGAGCCAGATCATTCGTGCGATTGATCCCAAGGTGGGTGACACCATGGTCGAAATCGGCCCTGGCCTAGCGGCAATGACTCGTTTGTTACTGCAAGGTGTGCCACAGATGCACGTGGTCGAACTCGATCGCGATCTGGTGACACGTCTTAAAAAGAGTTTTCCAGAAGATAAACTGATTATCCATGAAGGCGATGCGTTGAAATTTGATTTCAATAACATTCCCGTGCCTGAGGGTAAAAAATTACGCGTCGTTGGTAATCTACCGTATAACATTTCTAGCCCACTATTATTCCATCTGGCAGAGATTGCCAATCAGGTTGAAGACCAACACTTTATGCTGCAAAAAGAAGTGGTTGAACGTATGGTCGCGCCACCTGGCAGTAAAACGTATGGTCGTCTGTCAGTGATGTTGCAGTGGCGTTATGAGATGGATTTATTGTTTGTCGTGCCGCCTGAGGCGTTTGATCCACCGCCAAAAGTCGATTCTGCCATTGTGCGCATGATTCCAAAAAAAGAGACACTCGCCTGTCACCAGAAAAATCTGGAAGCAGTGGTGACTAAAGCGTTTTCTCAACGTCGCAAAGTGGTACGTAATTGCGTGGCTGGTATGTTTACTGAACAGCAGTTGATTGACGCTGGCATCGACCCGCAGGCACGTCCAGAAACGATTGCACTCGAACAATACGTCAATCTGGCACGCATGTTACCGATCGCGGTCTGATTTCATTCTCTGTTTTGTTGTCACTACTTAAGCTAATTTTCACACTATGAATATTACGCAAACGCCGGAATGGCACTCATTATTACAGCACCAGAGTCGTTTGGAAAAAAAGCATTTACGTGATTTGTTTGCTGAAGATCCGCAACGTTTTTCCCGTTTTTCAGCAGAGCTTGATGGTTTATTGATTGATTATTCCAAGCAAAGAATCGATCAGCCAGCGTTGGATAGCTTGTTGGCACTGGCGCGTCTATCTAACGTCGAAGAATGGCGTAACCGGATGTTTGCCGGCGAAAAAATTAACATCAGCGAAGATCGTGCCGTCTTGCATACCGCTTTACGTAATATGGACTTCAAACCGTTCCCGAATGTAGAACATGATGTGATGCCGCAGGTACGCGCAGTCCGCAAACAAATGCGTGATATCGTTGAGCGTGTCCGAAGCGGCCTGTGGCGTGGGTTTAAAGGCGATGCCATTCAAAACATCGTCAATATCGGTATCGGTGGTTCTGATCTGGGTCCTAAACTCGCGACCCGGGCGTTATCCGCGATGCAGCATCCGAACCTGAATTTTTACTATGTATCGAATCTCGACAGTGCGCATCTTGCGCCATTACTTGAGGAACTCGATCCACGCACAACCTTGTTCATTGTCGCTTCAAAAACCTTCACCACCCAAGAAACTAGTATCAATGCGCATACTGCACGCACGTGGTTGATGGCCGCGGCGATGGAAGAGTGGGCGATTAGTAAGCATTTTATTGCCGTCACTTCTAGCCCTGAAAAAGCCCACGAGTTTGGTATCCCCGATGAAAATATCCTGACGATCTGGGATTGGGTCGGAGGTCGTTATTCGTTGTGGTCTGCGGTGGGTTTATCAGTCGCACTCGCGATAGGGATGAGCGGTTTTGAGCGTATGTTGCTCGGCGCCGAGACCATGGACAAACATTTTTGCTCGACGCCGCTGGAGCATAATTTGCCTGTGCTGATGGCATTGATTTCGGTCTGGAATACGAATTTCCTTGGTGCAGAAACGACAGCAATTTTGCCGTATAACGAATCAATACGACATTTGCCTGCATTTTTGCAGCAGCTAGAAATGGAATCGAACGGTAAAACGGTCGGCCGTAACGGTGAGCCACTGACATGCCGCGCTAACCCAATTGTCTGGGGAGAAATTGGCGTGAATGGTCAGCACGCATTTTTCCAGTTACTGCATCAGGGTGGCTGGTTGATTCCATGTGATTTTATTGTTGCCGCTTCCAGTGATCACCCATTGCCAGGTCATCAGGCGCCACTGCTGGCCAATTGTCTGGCACAAAGTGCTGCGCTCGCATTTGGGAAGACCGAAGCGCAGGCGCGTGAAGAGTTGACGCAAGCGGGTCTCAGCGATGCGCAAATCGCTACCTTGTTACCACACAAAGTCTTTGCCGGTAACCAACCATCAACAACCATTTTGATGCCGAGCTTGGACCCTTTCCAACTCGGTATGCTACTCGCGCTCTATGAACATAAGGTGTTTGTTCAAGGTGTGATTTGGGGAATTAATTCCTTTGATCAATGGGGCGTAGAACTCGGCAAACAACTCGCCAATCGTCTATTACCTGCCATCCTCGGCAACCAGGATTACGACGCCCAACTCGATACCTCCACTAGCGGTTTAATCGCTTACTTCCGCCGTCACGGTCACGTCTGATCAACATGAAGGAATAACTTACTTTCGATTTGTATAGTAAAGATTGAAAGTAAGTTATCTCCATTGTCCTGTCGTAGTCTCTTCAACGATATAGGGCCTCCTATTTTTTCTGCCTCCATCATTGCCCTATAGACTTATCGGCTGGCGTCCTGAGTTTAAAATTTTGTTTTAAACATCAACCAAAATGTAGCGATGTATATTTCCGTAAAGTAATTTATCCTTGCAAAAATAGATATGTGTGACTAAGCTTCATTTGCGCAGATGACAAATGTTAATTAAATTTATTTTTATAATTAACAAAATAGTCAGGTATGGCTTTTTCATATTGGTATTTCATTATTAATGGAGGATGCAATGAAAAAGAAATTAATGATATTTTTTTTAGTTATGTTTATCGCTGTGGGTGGTGTCTTTGCACAGATTAAAGCTGAAGATGTAATTAACAGTATTATCTATGTTGCAAATATTGTAAGGACAATAAATTCCAAGGGTGGTGATTCATTAGAGAAGGCGATGGTCGACGCTTACAATAAAGCTGCGTTTAAAGCTGGCCAAAGCGTAGTTAACGTATTGGTGACTAATGCGCTGGATGCTATTGCTGAAAGCTTTACAAATACGGTTGTTGACATTACAGACATGATCCGGGGCCAAGCTACTGACAAAGAAGGAGCGCTTCAAATTGATTTTTCAAAAATGGAGAAATATGAGCAAAAAAGTGCTGTAGAGGACGAAGATGACCGTAAAACTCACAGGCCACATGTCTATACCTGGGCTGATATTTCGCCCCGAAATTCTACAATTAAAGGTGTCAATCCTGGTTCTGAATTGTATGATCAGGGACTCTCTTTACGCTTATTTTTACGCTCGGCCACTGATCCTCAATTAGTGACCACTGGGAATGGTAACTATCTGAATGTTACTTTACCAAAGTTTGATTCCTATGGCGTTGAAATCGAACCAGGACATATTTACTCTGAAGCTCGTCAAGATTCAAATGCCCAAGGAGGTTTTTTTTGGTCAGAGAGTAGCAATATGATCTACGTCGGCGAAGATCGCTGTCTGGAACTGACAGACGCAAGCGATTGGGGTACGGTCGTTTTAAAACAATGTGCATTGAATAACCCCAAGCAAATGTGGCGTCGGCTTGTCTCCAAAACTAGCTCGGTAAACAACGCTCCAGTCACAGTCTCTTTCGAGTCCGTGGCATATGCTGATCGATGCATGGGAGAAACAAATCCGGGGGCACTGGACAAGCAAATTTATGGATACTCTTGCACCTACTGGAAGGAGAACAAAAAGATATTGGTTTCCTACGAGAGGATTCCAGGGTTACAGCCTGTAGAAACGACGACATTTAAATTTAATCATGACACAAATGAGTATGATGCCCAGCATTCAAATTTCAGTTGTGTTATGGCTTTGAGTGAGAGTTTTTATCCATCCGATTATAAAGGTGCGCGTAAAACAAACCGCGAGGCAGATTGCAAACAACAAGGTCAAACGCTGTCGCGGCCGACTCGATCACTTGATTTTACGCCTCCCACATATATCACTGATAAATTTACGATCCTCGATAATACTGGGGCTAACCCAAGTAACTTCGATATATCAAGAAAACATTATTTTGGTACGCCAGTCTTAGGACCGTTGTTACCAGGTCAATGGCGTGTTTATGTGATTAATATTGGACAAGGTTCGTTTAACGTTGTCGATGGATATGGCTGGCCACATCCCGTTATTATTGATATGGGATCGAGTACTGGCGTAGGTTCTACTGGGGATCTGAAGAAACATGGACTTCAATTACATAGCTTCATGGATTGGTTACTGCGGACAGGACAAGAGGGATTAATAAAGTACAATCCAAGCTCAGAGTCGCCTGTAACTGTACGTGCAACAACGCGTTCACCAATCCTTATCATTTCTCATGCCGATAGAGATCACTATAATTTGCTTGAATACATGTTCGAATCAATAGGTGACACCAAATTGCCTCCCCCTTTTGCCGTGTACCTTGGCGGGGGGCTTGACAAATTTAATTCATCGACCAAGCCGCTAAATCATCAACACATGACGCTTCAATGGCTTAATAGTCTCAATACCGCTAAGGTGCTTTATGAGAGATTAAATTTTAAAAATAATCAGTTATATGCTACTCAAGACAAGGTTGAAAAACAAATAGACGCAGCGTTCCCTTTAGTGCCTTCTATACCAAGGGTGGGCTCGGAGGATGTATCGTCAAAACAACGTATTGACAGACCATGGCTTTATTTTCTTGAGTCCCAGCCTAATTCTGCGCCTAAAGACAAAAACGTAAATAGTTTGATCGTCTCTGTGGCGGATGGATATTATAGTTTTACAGCGCCTGGCGATGCAGAAGAGGAGAATGAAAATAGGGCAGCAGGTAAAGCGTTTTTATTTGGCATTGATAACCTACGCGGGATGATGGTCGCATCACACCATGGAGCAAAGACGGATAATACAAATTTTTATAACAAGTTTTCACCCACCTCCGTTGTTTTTTCGGCTGGCGCTTCAAATTCATATAAACATCCCAAACCCGAAGCGGTTAGGACCATTTTAGCTGCTAGTAAGGCACTTTGCCTCAGTGGTAATCAAGATGGTAACTTTTCTTCTTCGGGATGTGCCACGGGGACAGGTTTGAAGGCTTACGCTGGCGGCGAAGCAATCGAATTTTCCTCCACTTCTCGTGCGCTATTTTTGACTGATAATGGATCAACTAATAATGGTGACCTTAGGGTTGGTGGCGATATTGTTGTTACCGTTACACCAGTAGGTGGTATGGTCAGTAAATATTACGCAATCGCCTCAGAAACGAACATAAATATTGGTCAACTAGCTACTACACCGACGCTAGAATATTATTTTACTAATCATTTGACGTATAACGGAAAACGGAATACTAACGCCCGTGTACCTCCTGATGAAGGATTACGTAATGATGTGCAACGCTTGAAGGGGGCAGGAGTTCGACAATGGATCTATTGCCTCAATGCATATTTAAACGCTAATTTGGCTGGAAAAACACAGAATGTGTATGAATTATATCCACCTAATTATGTCCATACCCAGAAATACTCTTCATATACTTTAGCGGGCGTCCCTGGGAGAAATTTTGTATTTGATATTCTAGTCAAAAACGACATTAGCGGTGTTACTTATCCAGCAGGGCAGGTAAAAACTCAAATTCCTATGCCGCTTGATCAGGTCTGCCAATGAAATAAAGCGAGACTGAGTAGATTTAAGTTTATGTCAGTTGATAAGCAGTTGCTACGTTTTTTCTAAGTGAACCTTCTAAGTGCCTTTAAAATCAACAAAACGGCAGCGTGTTCAGTCATCGAGCACGGTGCCGTTTTTAATGACTCTGCGCTTAGATCTTCACATCCGCACTACGCTGTATCAACTCAATCTTATAACCATCAGGGTCTTGCACAAAGGCAATGATGGTTTTTCCACCTTTGACCGGACCCGCTTCGCGCGTGACGTTTCCACCACGTGCTTTGACTGCTTCGCAAGCGGCGTGCGCGTCAGGTACCGCGATCGCAATGTGGCCGTATGCTGTGCCGATGTCATATTGCTCGACGCCATAGTTATAGGTCAGTTCGAGTTCTGTATGTTCAGGATTGCTACCGTATCCTAAAAATGCCAGTGTGTATTTGTATTCTGGATTATCGGATTGGCGTAGCAAATGCATACCCAGTACGTTGGTATAAAAATCGATAGATCTCTGAAGATTGCCGACGCGTAGCATGGTGTGTAAGATTCTCATGGTTTTTCCTTGAATGTTGCAAATGAGTTGGCCCGATGTTTGTGTCTATGCTTTCACGATAGACGTGCTAAAGGCGTAGGAGGTCTATTCTTACACAATCTGGGAATCTGCGTTGTCGATAGCGGGGTCAAGGTGTTGTCAACGACCTCGTTACTGTTTAGTGCTCGTTGATCCCGCTAGACCTGAATGTCACAGTTCTATTATTTTTAGTTGAAATCCGGCAAATCCGATGTCGCCTGCTGACGCAGGTGTTGCCGCGCGGTTTGATATTCAGGGAAGATGGAGGCAACGGTTGCCCAGAAGCGGGGGCTATGATTCATTTCACGCAAATGCGCTAATTCATGGGCGATGACGTAGTCAATGATCATGGGCGAAAAATGAATCAGACGCCAGTTGAGGCGTATTTTTCCTTCGGATGTACAAGATCCCCAGCGTGTTTTAGCAGAGGACAGGGAGACGCTGTGATAGCGCACGTTGAGCTTTTCTGCATAGCCAGGAAGACGCTGATGGAATTCTTTCTTTGCCTGCTGTTGCAACCAATGGAGTACGCTCTCCTTTAATTGCTGCTGCCCTGCATTTTGCAATAAACAAATATGCAGTTCGTTGGTTTCATTGTTAAAGCGTAGAAACTGACTGGTTGCCTGCGAGACGCGTAACACAATCTTGTCACCTAGATAGGGAATCGATACGCCGTCTGTCCAGATGGGTTTTGTTTGTGGGCGGTTTTGGGTGCGTTCTTTACGCTCGGTCAGTTTATTGAGGATCCAGCGTTGTTTTTCCTGAATCGCTGACTCAATTGCTGCCAGTGTCACCCAGCGCGGTGCGGTAATTCTTAAGCCGTTATCATTGATCAGAAAACCGATACTGCGGCGTGTTGATCGCAGGAGCTCGTATTCGACCAGCACATCATTCATCAGTACGCGTCGCTTGTTCGTGGCGATGACGTTATCTGGTGCTGGAGGGGCTATCGTGTCTGTGTCGTTATCGACGATTGGGGGGAGGTTTTTGGGAGGCGCAGGCGTAGGTTTAGGGCGTTCATTCAACAGAAAATCGCTGAATAAATCCAGTTGCAAGGCGAGTTGTAGAGCTTTGACTATGGATGACATACTTGAGTGTGTTGACGACTCGCACGTGATGTTTGCCGTGAAGAGCAGGCGTGTTGATGAGTCACATTGTATCCTTAGTCGAGATCAATGTGACTCCGATTCAACTTATTTCTGTGAGCCATCTGCGTGATACGCATTTGGTGAAATGACACGCATTTCTGCTTCGATCCATGCTTCAACTTTTTGCATTAACTCAACTGGATTATCGCTACCAGGCTGGATCGGTTTGCCAACAGACACGGTCACGATGCCGGGACGTTTGATGAACGAGTTTTTTGGCCAGCACTCACCGGAATTGAGGGCAATTGGCACCACCTGTGTCTGGGTTTCCACTGCCAGACGAGCGCCACCGCCTTTGTAGCTGCCTTTTTTACCCACAGCGATGCGAGTACCTTCTGGGAACATGATGATCCATTGTCCATCAGCCAGGCGTTTTTTACCATGCACAACAACTTGGGCGAATGCGTCTTTGCCTTTGCTGCGGTCAATCGGAATCATACGCAGTAAGGCAATCGCCCAACCAAAAAAAGGAATATAGGTAATTTCTTTTTTGAACACAAAGACCAGTGGCCGTGGTGTTGCCATGAGCAAGAAGATTGTTTCCCACGCGGATTGGTGCTTCGCTAACAAGATCGCTGGTCCATCCGGAAAATTATCGAAACCTTTAAATTGATAACGAATACCGCAGACCACTTTTGCAGCCCAGATGATAAACACGTTCCAACGTGCGGTGATGTAATAGCGTTGGTTATAAGGCAAAAATGCAAACAGCATACTGATCGGTGCCCAGACGACGGTAACAACGATCATCAGCATTAAAAAGATCAAAGAACGGATAAACGGAATGACATTACGCATGAAGTCTCCATGTCAGGCGAACCCTAGGGTATCGCTTTATTGTTGGTACATATCTGTGTTCAAACCGCAAAATTAAGTTCGGTTTGTGCAACGCTGGAGAGTAATTGATCAACCATTGTTTCCAGATTCGGATAAATTTGTGTTCCTGGGGGTAAGCCGCCTTTTTCTTGCGTCTTGTTGCCTTTGCCTGTGAGTACCAGATGCGGCACGCAGCCCATCATGAAGCCCGATTGTAAGTCCCGTAAAGAATCCCCTACACTGTGGATTCCCTTGAGACTGATGCCGTAACGGCGGCTGATTTCGTGCAGCATTCCGGGTTTTGGTTTGCGGCAATCACAATTGTCATCGGCAGTATGCGGACAGAAAAAGACAGCATCGATCGTTGCACCTACTTGCTGTGCGGCTGTGTGCATTTTTTGATGAATGGCATTTAACGTCGCCATATCAAACAATTTACGACCGATGCCTGACTGGTTGGTAGCGACGACGACCGTGTAACCTGCCTGATTCAGGCGGGCGATGGCCTGCAATGAACCAGGGATAGGAGTCCACTCAGCAGGAGATTTAATGAAGGCGTCAGAGTCATGGTTGATCACGCCATCACGATCGAGAACAATTAGTTTCATGCCATGTCCTTTCTCATTCATTAGCATCTTACGCCGCCAGTTTAGAAATATCTGCCACCTGATTGAGCATCACGTGCAGATTCGCCAGTAAAGCCAAGCGATTATTACGCAGCGCCAGATCTTCTGCATTGACCATCACATCATTAAAGAAGTTATCGACTTCGGTACGCAAGGCAGCGAGGGTTTTTAATGCACCAGTAAAGTCGCCTGCAGCAAATGCCGCATCCACCTGGGGTTTGACATCAGCCATCGCCTTTGCCAATGCTTGTTCTGCCGCTTCTTGCAACAAGGCTGGATGAACGCTGCCCGGCGTGCCTTCTGCTTTTTTCAGGATATTGGTGATGCGCTTGTTTGCAGCAGCCAGTGAAACAGACTCGGGTAACGCCGCGAAGGCTTGCACGGCTTGCAGGCGTTCAACGATGTTATCGAGGGTGTCTGGGTTTTGGGCAACGACGGCCTCAACTTCATTTTGTGCAAAACCACGTTCGCGCAATTGACCACGCAGACGATCAAACAGGAAATTTAATACGTCAGCGCTTGGGTCTTTACATTGTGGGTTGCCAGCAAACAGAGCAACAGCGTCGCTCAGCAAGCCAGATAAAGACAGCGGTAAGCGCTTTTCAACCAGCATACGCAAAATGCCCAGTGCATGGCGGCGTAACGCGAACGGATCGCGGTCACCAGTTGGTTGCAGACCGATACTCCAGATACCGACCAGCGTTTCCAGTTTATCTGCCAGCGCAACCGCGGTGCCAGTTATTGTTGCAGGCAACGCATCGCCTGCAAAACGTGGCTGGTAATGCTCCGAGGCCGCTGCAGCAACATCAGCATGTTCACCGTCGTGTTGTGCATAATAGGTTCCCATGATGCCCTGCAACTCAGGGAACTCACCCACCATATCTGTCAACAAATCAGTCTTCGCCAATAACGCAGCACGCTCAGCTAATGCAACATCAGCGTGCAGGCTGGCAGCGATTTTTCCTGCCAGTGTCCTCACGCGTTCAGTGCGCTCTGCCTGACTGCCAAGTTTGTTGTGATAAACGACATTGGCTAATAATGGCAAACGGGATTCCAGTGTTTTTTTCTTGTCTTGCTCAAAGAAAAATTTTGCATCTGACAGACGAGGACGAACGACGCGTTCATTACCTTGAATGATGTGTTGTGGATCGTTGGTTTCGAGATTGGAGACAATCAGGAAACGCGAACGCAATTTGCCATTCTCATCTGTCAAGGCAAAGTACTTCTGATTCGTTTGCATGGTCAGAATCAGACACTCTTGTGGAACAGCTAAAAACTCTTGTTCAAAATGGCATTCATACACCACTGGCCATTCGACCAGCGCTGTTACTTCGTCGAGTAGGGATTCTGGCATTAAGACCAGATCATCGCCTGCTTTTTGCAACAAGGCAGTGCGAATTTGTTCTTTACGCTCATTGACGCTAGCAACGACTTTACCTTCGGTTTTTAATGCGTTTGCATAATCGTTGGCATGGGCAATACTGACTTTGCCAGCAGATAAGAAGCGATGACCTTGCGTAACGCGATTACTTTGCAGACCCAGCAACGCGATCGGCAGGATATCCGTGCCGTGCAGAGCGATGATGCTATGCACTGGACGCACAAAATGAACAGTCTCACCATCTGGACGTTGATAACTCATGACTTTCGGGATCGGCAATTTGCTGATCGCTTCTTCGACAACGGCTTGCAAGGCTGGTGCTAGCGCAGAGCCAGGCGCGGTGTGGTTGTAAAACAGACTTTCTGCTTTACCATCGACCGCACGTTCTAGGTCACTGATCTGCAGGTGCGGGAAACCCATCGCTGTCAGCTTTTTGATCAACGGCGCAGTCGCGTTACCAGCGGCATCAATCGCTACGCTGACCGGCAACACTTTGTCGCGCATCAGTTTGTCTGGCGATGTCGAGCGCACTTCAGTGATGCTGACTGCCAACCGGCGAGGGGACGCATAGCTGGTTGCGATCGATTGCTGATCTAAGAAGTCGCGTGATGTTAATCCTGCCACAACGCCCGCGGCGAATGCTTCGCCTAACTTAGCGAGCGCTTTTGGTGGCAATTCTTCGGTAAATAATTCAACTAATAAGGTGTGATTCATTTTTAAATCCAGTCAGTTCAGTCTTAAGCAGCGTCTGACGCAGTTGGCGCAGAGGGCACAGCGATGGCTGGCGCTGGTTTATGTTTATCGTCCGCAGCACACATCGGGAAACCCAGTGCTTCACGCGACGCATAATAGGCAGCAGCGACGGCGCGTGACAGATTGCGGATACGACCAATGTAAGCTGCGCGCTCGGTAACGGAGATCGCACCGCGTGCGTCGAGCAGATTAAAGGTGTGCGCTGCTTTGAGAATCATTTCATAGGCAGGTAATGCCAGCGACTTTTCAGTGACGTCGAGCAGGCGTTTTGCTTCTGATTCGTAATTACTGAACAACGAGAATAAGAAATCCGTATTGGAATATTCAAAACTAAACGTGGATTGTTCCACTTCATTTTGATGGAATACATCGCCATAGGTCAGACGGACGGTTTTACCGTTTTCTTCACGCTCAGTCCACACCAAGTTGTAGATGTTATCCACGCCTTGTAAGTACATTGCCAGTCGCTCTAAACCATAGGTGATTTCACCCAAAATCGGTTTGCAATCGATGCCACCCACTTGTTGGAAATACGTGAACTGCGTCACTTCCATGCCGTTGAGCCAGACTTCCCAGCCCAGTCCCCAAGCGCCTAGTGTTGGGTTTTCCCAGTCATCTTCCACGAAGCGGATGTCGTTTTGTTGCAAGTCCAGACCGAGTGCTTTGAGCGACCCCAGGTATAAATCAAGAATGTTTTCAGGCGCGGGCTTCAAAACCACTTGATACTGATAATAGTGTTGCAAACGGTTCGGGTTTTCACCATAGCGACCATCTTTCGGACGGCGCGATGGTTGCACGTAGGCGGCACGCCATGGTTCCGGCCCAATTGCTCGCAGGAAAGTGCCAGTGTGTGAGGTGCCTGCGCCCACTTCCATATCATAGGGTTGTAACAAAGCGCAGCCTTGTTTGTCCCAGTAATCTTGTAATGTCAGGATGATTTGTTGAAATGTAAGCATCGTGCTGTCTACCTTTTTCGCACCCGACGGAGTGCGAGGAATATTGTTTGCTAAACCTTCGATTTTACCTCAGAAATGCTGTTGATCAGACATCAACGCAGACAGAAATGCAGTTGGTGGCGTCCGATTTTGTATCCTGCGATGGATTGTCGGTCAATCAGTTAGCCCGAAGGGCCCCGTTTGCTGCAATGCGCAAGATGTTTGCTTGTAAATTTACTATGTTCAGTGAATGTTTCTATTGCGCTAATATTTTTTACAAGGTATAAAAATCCCCTGAAAAGTAATACCGCAGGACGACCATAAAAACGATAATCAATAACGGGAGTGGCACAGCAGATGAACACACGCATCTCGCGGGATTCTTTAAGTACGGAGACAGAAACATTAGAACAATGGTATCGGTTGCTGGGTGAATTGACCGATTGCCTCTGGTATTCCACTGATTTGCCAACGATGTTGCAAAGTTTTTGCAGAATATTGGTCGAGCGTGGAAGGTATGCCAGTGCTGAACTTGTTTATGAGACGGATAATCAGTCCGAATCGTATCAGGTAAGTGCCGTGCCAGCGGGCGATCAAGCGCTGAACTCTCTGAGTCTTGGGGTATCGCTGACGCCATTGCGCAGCGAACAAGCGTATGCGACGCTGACACTGAGTGCGGACTTTGATCTTGACGAAGGAAGTGACGCCCGTCAGATCCTTGATCGCCTTGTGAAGGCGCTTGGTGAAGCGATCGTTGCCTTCTTGACGACATACGAACATCACATTCTTCAGGACAATCTTGCGTTGTCGGCGCTTTTGGTAAAACAAAGTCCTTTTTCAATGCTGATTACGGATGCACAGGGAGAGTTTAAGTATTGCAACGCCAGTTATTTGCATCGTTCTGGCTTCACGTTGGAAGAACTGATTGGTCGTAACGTGCTGTGGAGTTGTGGAGATACAGTGCTCGACCTGCAATATCGCGCTGCGTTTCTGGCCTTGACGCCCGGGCAGTACTGGCATGGAGATATACAGAGCTACAACAAGGAGGGAGCACGTTTCCGAGAGCGGCAAGTTGTGAGTCCATTGAATGATGACGTGGGTCGCATTACTCATCTGGTTGCGGTCAGACAAGAAATAAGCGATGAGCTGGTTAGCCATAATGGGGTTAAAAATCGCGTCGAGCTCGAAGAAGTTGAGCAAGCCTTGTTATTGCGTGAGCAGGCACTGGTCTCCAGTAGCAACGGCATCATGATTACCCGTAGTGATGAAGACGATCATTCGATTGTGTATGTCAATCCTGCTTTTGAACGTATCACTGGCTATCCGGCCAGCGAAGTGATCGGTCTTGAAGGACGCTTTTTAGTGCGTGACGATCTGGCGCAACCAGATCTCGAGGAAATCCGCACGGCATTGCGTGAGAAACGCGAAGGTCGCGCCTTGTTACGCAATTATCGTAAAGATGGCACCCAATTTTGGAATGAATTACACATTTCGCCTGTCAAAGATGCCACTGGGGCCAGTACGACGCATTTTGTCAGCGTGATCAATGATGTCAGTGAGCGGGTCAACTATCAACGAGAATTGGAGTACCAGGCGACCCATGATAGCCTGACTGGTTTGGCTAACCGCAATCTTTTAAATGACAGAATCACGCAGGCGATTTCTTGGGCCAAACGTCAGAACTTTCTGGTCGGTCTCATGTTGCTGGATCTGGATCATTTTAAGCTGATTAATGATGCCTCGGGACATGGCGCCGGCGACGAAATGCTCAAACAAGTCGCCCAGCGGCTCACGCAATGTGTGCGCGACACGGACACGGTGGCGCGCCTCGGTGGCGATGAATTCGTTATTGTGTTGACTGACTTGCAAACCACCGAGGACATCGATGCAATTGCAGCCAAGATCCTTGAGTCCCTCTCACGTCCGATTATTATCAATGGTCATGAATTATTTGTGACGGCCAGTATTGGGATTTCGGTCTATCCACGTGATGGCGATCATGGTGAAATTTTACTGCGCTACGCCGATATTGCGATGTATCGGGTGAAAGAACATGGTCGTAACAGTGTGCGCCAGTTTATGCCAGAGATGGGATTAACGGCGATCAGCCGCCTCAACATGAAAAGTGCGATGCGGCGGGGGTTAGAGCATGATGAATTCGTTTTGTATTATCAGCCGAAAATCGATCTCGTTACACAACAAGTGATCGGTGCGGAAGCGTTAGTGCGCTGGCGGCATCCCCAGATTGGCTTGGTGATGCCGATGGAATTTATTCCGCTGGCTGAAGAGACTGGGTTGATTTTGCCGCTGGGAGAATGGGTCATCGCAGAGGCTTGCAGGCAACAGGTTTTGTGGAAGCAACAACGCGGACTGGATCTCAATATCGCGATTAATATGTCTTCGCGGCAATTCAGGGAGGATGATCTGGCGGATCGCGTCGCTTTGATTATTCAGCAGACTGGTGCAGAACCAAAAAATCTGACCTTAGAATTAACTGAAAGTATGGTGATGCAAGATGTCAGCGGTACACTGACCGCTCTCAAGGCATTGAAAAGTTTGGGTTTGTCGATTTCGTTAGATGATTTTGGTACTGGCTATTCGAGCTTATCTTATCTACGTCGTTTCCCGATTGATGAGCTGAAAATTGATAAATCCTTTATCAACGACATCCACTCCAATCAGGATGATGCAGCGATTGCCAGTGCGATTGTTGCGATGGGATTAAGTCTGGGACTGAGCGTTGTGGCAGAAGGTGTCGAAACCATCGAGCAGATTACCGCACTGAAAGACATGCATTGTAGCCAGGTACAGGGATATTATTTCTCTAAACCGTTAGATGTTGAAGCATTTGAGCAATACCTTAATGATAGGCAGGTACAAACCAGATGACGAAGTTAGTATGGCGTATTGCACCAGTAACAGACTTGTCTCAGATGTTAGTGGGTGCTGATCTAGAAAAATCGACGGCAATCGGTAACGTAAACCTTTATCATTTTCAGGTAGAGGGGCAGGAAAAAATAGCCGTTGCTTTAGCGGATGGGCAAACTCTAGTGATTGAAATCAATAGCAAAGAGAGTTATCGTCGACGCCGTATTGATGACGATGATACAGAGTCGCTATGAAACTAGACTGGCGCACTATTGCGTTGTCAGCGCGCGCCATTAAATGCCGATACCCCCTTTAGATATAAATCCGATAACGTTGATGATCACCGCATGATAATTGAAAAAGAACCAGCCATTGCCACCCAAATCGACGCTGATACGCCCCTTCCACCTTATCCGGGCATTACGCTTAACGACATCCTTCTGATTCAAAATGAAGCCGATGCGGACAGGGCTTATAGTCACTTATCAAGATCAAACGTGATTGGTTTTGATACAGAAACGAAGCCAGTTTTTTTGAAAGGACAAAAAAACGACGGTCCGCATTTGATTCAGTTGGCAACGGAAAGTAAGGTTTTTTTATTTCCTGTTGTGAAGGCGGTGAATATCGACGTCGTGAAATCCATTCTTGAAACGCAGGCCATACTTAAAGTGGGATATGGCCTTAACGACGATATCAAATTATTGAAAAGTAAGCTCGGTATCGTGACCGCTAACGTATTAGATCTGGCTAAGGCAATGCGCGAGAGCAAACAACGTGACATGGGAGCGAAAGCAGCGGTAGCCAAATTTTTTGGTATGCAATTGTCCAAATCAAAAAAAACATCAACGTCCAATTGGGCGCTCAATCCGCTCACAGAAAAGCAGATTTTATATGCTGCGAACGACGCTCAGGTTGCATTGCTGACTTATCAGCGATGGCTAGATTTAAAAAATAAAAAAATATAGTTGTTATTCCTTACGTCGGTCGTCGACAAAAGCGAACTTAATCTTAGAAATGCGATCCAAGAATGAAAGAAAATTCAGAGTCGTTTTAAAAGGAGTGCATTAATGATCAAAAAAAGTAACTGGACCATATTCCGTACCGTAATTTTTGCGATGATGGGTTTGCTCACCGCCAATGTGTACGCAGATGGCGTGGGTGATCTCAAGACTGCATTAGGACGATTGCAGGGCAGTACTGCACTAAAAGCCGTCTTAGAAGCGAAGTCATGGAATCGCCAAGGTGAAGGAAAAAAAGCCGAGGAGATGCAGGCAAATGCCAGCGTGACGATTGAAGATACGACACGGGGTTTGCAAGTGTTGTATAGCAAAGAATTACTATCGCGTTTACAAGCTGAAGAGCGGGCGAAAGAGAGAGATCCTAATACTAAAATGCCGGTCACGAACACCTTAAAAGAGTTTAATTCGACCGAATTGCGGCCTTTGGTCTCTGCAGCAAGTAACCTTTCGCATCGTCTTGAAACCGCGGTATTTAAGACTGAAAAAACAGACATCCTCAACGGCAAGTCAACGCGCTTACTGACCTTTGATATTCCCGTCGAGCATTTGAGTGAAAAAGAACGGAAGTATCTAAAAACCTACGAAGGTAAGCTGGAAGTATGGATTGATAGTGATGGCACGCCATTGGCAAGCCGTACCAGCGAGTCAATGAAAGGAAGCGCGTTTGTTGTGATCAGTTTTGAAGCTAAAGAGGATGAAAGCCTGGTGTACGGCGTGTCCGGTGATCGTCTGATTATCCTTAAAAAAGAATCGAAAAATGTGAGTTCAGGTGCTGGCGAACGCAATGAAATCCGTGTTGTTAAAACTTTGCAGGTTCAAGCCTAGTTACTGCTATTACATCATGTAATTGGATTGATTTAAACAGAACGAGGCTCGTTAAGAGGAACGAAAATATGCTGACAGCCGAAGAACAAGCGGAATTTTTTGCAGCAATAGATGCAGTCAAAATCACCGCACAGCGGCAGTTAGCGCAACGTGTTTTTCCTACTAACGTTATTCACCTATTTCCGCAACTGTACCGGCATGTTGATGACCTCTTTGTTAAGATGCAGGCGAGGGGTAAGACCATCGCCTGTCGTGCTGGATGCAGTTATTGTTGTCATGTCAAACTCGAAGCAAAACAAGCAGAAGTCGACTACATTGCGCGACAACTGAAGCAATTACCAGCGGACGAGTTTGCGCATATTGTTGCGCATATGCGGCAAGGGTTCGTAGAAAAGCAGGCGTTAGCACAGTCTAATCTGGGGCAGCGGGGGCCATGCGTTTTATTGGAAAATCAGCAATGCATGATTTACGCGAACAGACCCGGCGTCTGCCGTAAGGCACATTCTATCGATGCGCAACGATGTGCAGATGGTGATGAAACGATTCCTCAGCACCTAGACCTGATTTTGAAAGCCGAAGCACTGATACAGGGCGTAGGCGCGGCGGTCGAAGAAGTGATGCCAGAAGGTACTGCACCTGAGTCAAAAGAATTTACGGACGCGTTATGGGTGGCCTTGGCCGTCGAGAATGAAGACGCATGACGGAATTAGATCAGAATGAGGTCAGGAAAAAAACAAATGCATCCTCGGGGGCATTTGTTTTTTTATAGAAATAGTTACTTCTTGCCAAATGACATGACAGTAAATTGCTGGTCGATGATGGCGGGTAGATAAATCGTGTTACTACTGAAGTCCATCGTCATGGTCCGCGCACCTTTGCTGGTCTTGACCGTCGTCGTCGCGGTATAGCGATTAGCATCGAGTTGCTTAATCACAGATAGCGTACCTTCACCATTGGATGAATACACCATGCCATTGGCAGCATCATAAACAGTAGCGTCTGGGCGCGCACCGATGGCGACTGTTGCCACTTCCTTTCCTGTTTCTGCATCTGTCACTACCATCGTTTTATTCTGACAAACGGAGAATAGACGTTGATTTTTTTTATCGATGGCTAATCCGGTTGGTTCTTCGCAGTGTGCCAGTGGCCATTGGGCAATCAGCTTGTTCGTCGTGACGTCGATGACGTGTAGTTGTGATTTGTCTTCGACATTAAAATAGATTTTTCCGGCATCATTGCTTGCCGCAAATTCTGGCTTGCCCGTCGTTGCAATCGTTGCTACGACTTGCAGACTCTTGGCGTCGATGACGGTGACGTTCGCGGTTTTGCCATTAAATGTATAAAGCTGATGAGAAAATGCATCGTATAAGATCGCATCAGGATTGACGCCTGTGACTTTAATTTCTTGCTTAACCGCCAGCGTATCGAGGTCGAATACCGTGACAGTGTTGGCCTTGCCGTTGCTGGTGAAGCCTAATTTTAGATCTTGCGCAAAGGCGATCCCATGTACACCTACTGTATTGGGTATCTCACTGATAGGCTTGCCGGTTGGCAAATCAAGTACTTGTACATGATCGCCACGACTCAGAAATAGCCGATGACGTACTGGGTCGATATCAATATAATCCCAATGACTTGCCGCACCTAAGGACCAGTTCTGAATGAAAGCAGGCGAGTTTTCTGTCGTGAGAGCGTCGGCGGTTGATATACTCGCGCTCATGGTGAGCGCAGCGGCGAGGGCTAATTTGTTGAAGTTCATCGTGATGTAATCGTCTTAAATAATGCTGTGAATTTAAAAAAATAATCAAAACATCGCTGAAATTACGAAGAAATTGACATGTCTGACCTGAAAAAAACAATCCCGCATTGCTTGCAATGTGTTCATTACTACATCACACACGATCTTCATTTTATGTATGGATGCCGAATGTTCCAGATCAAAAGCAAGCGGCAGCCAATGCTAGAGGTCGTTGAGGCGTCCGGCGATGTATGCCAAGGATTTAAGGCTAAACCAGAACGTCGTCAGTAGGCTTACTATCTGGTTAATCACTATAAAAAATGATTGTCGCCGTTGATTAAGCCAAACCTCACAGGGAGATTAGCTTTTCTTGCCTGGCAGCATTCTCGATAACACTGAATCTTTCAGGATGAAATGATGGGCTAAACCTGCCGCCGCATGAAAAGCCGTAATGGCGAGCAGAATATTTGCCGCTAAACCATGCAAATCCTCTACTTCTTGGCGTAGATCCTTATTGCCTGGGTCGAATTCAGGTAGACGGAATAAGTCGAATAAATTATCTCCTCTGACCCATGTGTTAAATAATCCCAGTAGAACGGTACTGATAATGACTAAATACAGTACGTGGTGAGTTGATTTTGCGACTGTTTGTTGCCAGCCTGTCGCTGCAGGAGGTAGCTTTGTCCCAGCTGTGGCCCTCCACCAGAGTCGGTATACAATCGTGATGGCAAGCAGGGTGCCAAACAGAATATGCAAACTACGGATCCAGACGCGTGGTGTTCCTTTCGGGAACCAATCGATGCTTTGGCCAGCGCACCATAGGCCGATGATCAGAAGTGCAGAGAGCCAATGTAAGGCAATCGTTTTTTTATCGTAGACATTAGTCATGTTGAAACCTGACAGAGAAGTGTTGTTTTTGTGATGAGATTTCAGTATAAGCGTCGATCGCTTAGTCTGATATTGATCTTACGCAGTGTTGTTAGCTGTATCTCTAAAATAGAAAAAACACCGGGATATGTTGCTATCCCGGTGCTTTTTGACGTCTTCACCGACGAGATACGTCGCGCTAAAGGCTAGTCACAGCATTACACCAGAACTCAGCGTTCAGTTAAAAGTAACCTTTGACTGAAACCATGTAGCTGCGTGGTGCTTGCCATTGATATTGATCTAATGCTGCTGTTGAACCAGTTGAGATTGATGTCACTTTCTGACTATTCGTGACGTTGTAGGCGCTCACCTGTACTTTTACTTTTTTGAGGAATGTTTTAGTAATATCACCCAGGGTATAAGACACGTTGAGGTCAGTATTGCCATATGCATCAATTTTATAGGCTGTTGGCTCATTATTGACTGCGTATTGTTCACCGACTTGTTTATAGATCAGTGACGCATTCCAAGGTCCTTGATTAAAGAGCAGACCTAATGCTGCAGTCGATTTTGGTGCTTTAGCAATCGTACCAACGCCTGCTTTGTTACCGGTCTTAAATTTCGCACTGTTGAAAGAGTAGTTTGCATAGACGGCTAATCCACCTTCAATCAGATACGTTCCCTCAGCTTCAACGCCTTTGTATATCGTTCCGCCTTGATTCACAAAGACAGTTTGTCCGGCAACGACACTAGATGCGATCTGGTTGTTAAAGTCAATATAGTAAATATCAGCGGCAACCTGGAAGCGATCAGATTTATGAACGCCACCAAACTGGTAGTTAGTTGTCGTCTGAGGATCTGGCGTATTTGCTGGTGTCACCACTTGAAGTGCAGTTCCCAGAACAGGTACTTGCATACCTTTAGCATACTGAGCGTAAAGCGAATCATTTTTGCCGATCATTTGATTCACGGTCAGGTATGGGAGACTCGCTGTATATGTTTCTGAAAAACTCGCTGGTACGCTAGAACCCTGATTTTTAATCGCATCAACGCTACGGCTAAAGTGCATGTATTTAAAGCCTGGTGTGACTGTCGTTGTTTCAGTCGCCACCCATTCAAATTCTGCGAACGGTTGGTATTGCTTCCAGTTCGAACCTTGGTTGAATTTTGTACCAGCGCCAGCCTGAGTCGGATCAAGCAAAGCCATTGTCGTTAAATCCAAACCGAACTGATGGCGCGACGTGTTAGATTCTTCCAGCCAGATACCTGTACGTAGCAAACCTGCGGAAAATTCCTTGGTGGCTTTGAAAATATCGCCGTTGACACGATATTCATTCAATTTGTCATAGCCTAAAACGCCACCGGCACGCACTTTAGCGCCGGCATACGAGGTGGAATTCGTACCTGCACCTGCTGCTATAACGCCATGACCTAAATAACCAGTCGCATCAAATCCGGCGATTGTTTTATTATCGTAAAAATAGGTGTACAGATTATTATCAGTCTGGAAGCCATCACCCCATTTAGTTTGCAATCTAATGTATTCAAAATCCGTTTCTTTGTGAACGGTGTTATAGCCGTAATAACCTTGGCTGCTTCGGTCATTATTCAGGCTGTAATTCTTACCAAACAAGGCCGCTTGTGCCAGGGTCGCACCAGAGGTTGAGTCAGGTAACGCAGTTTTGATGTCGTTATAGGTGGCAAATAAAGTAAGACGGCTATCGCTGCCCACTTTTTGCTGGTATTTTGCGACAAAATTAGAGCCGTTCATCGTGTTGTATGTCAGATAGCCATCGCTCTTAATTTGCTGCGCGTTCAACTGCAACGTTGCGTCATTCTCGCCGTACTTGCCGCTCTCAAATGCTGCACCGTACAAATTCGTATTCCAGTTGCCATGGGAGAGATAGACTTCGGTTCCCATTTTTGCCGCTGGTGTCTTGGAGAATAAATTGATACTGCCGCCATACGTTGCCTGGCCAACATTACTTGCGTTGCCTGGGCCGCGCTCTACAACCACGCCGCCAATCACAGCCGCTGGGAAATATGCCGTAGAGTGATGGGTCGGATCGTTGGTATCGCCAAATGGAATACCATCCCAAGTCACGTTATATTGTGCATCTTGAAATCCGCGCAATACGGTTTTTGTATCTGCTGCACCAGGTCCATTCGAGGATGGTTGGGTGGATGCGCCTGGAGAAATACCAGCGATCGTATTGAAATTGCCTGTTGGCGCGACGGATTGTTCAATGAACGCACGTGAAATCACAGATTGTGGTTCAGTTGCTGTCAAGTTGGCTTGAGTTGGTGCTACTGCGGCAACGGAATCACGTTTGGCGGTCACTTCAACAATCTGACCAGCGCCAGTTTGTGCACCAACTGCACCGAGATTCACTGTCTCTTGAGAAAAAGCGGCATGAGGAACAGCGATGGATAACAAAGAGACGGACAACGCATGGCATAAATAGCGCTTAGGAAACGGAATTGCTTGAGACATAAATAATCCTAGGGTTGAAATAAGTGAAAATTTAATAACCGCAACATCAAATAAACAGTTGCCGAAGCAAGAAAAATGACTAAGCTTAAAAAAATTTTATTCATCAGATAAAAAAATCACTGATCTGCAATGCCTTGCTTGCTTGCTTGCTTGCTTGCGAGCGAGATCAAACCCATTTGAATTTGATGAATTTAATTTTTTTAAATTAATTTTTTTTCTTAAGATGGCTCGCATCCTAAGAAAGATTTGTGACAAGAAAAAGACATTCGATGGAATGCAACGATCTTGTTGTATTTATCTATTCTTAAGCTGAATTTAATTTTTGGAGAAAAAAAATATGCCTCAATCTAGGCTGCGCCTTTTAAGGTACTTTTAAGTATTTCTGATAGGGAATATTTGAAATGGCGACAGCTATCATGTGTCCTAGGTCCTGTATTAATGTGATTGTGAGCGAAAGCGTTTGCGAATCAGTCAGCCAATGAAAGAATGGAAGTGCATGAAATTACTGGTAATTGAAGATGATCTGATGATTGGTGAGAGTCTCGTAGAGGGGCTACAACAGGAAAAGTATCAGGTGGACTGGGTCACCGATGGCTTAGCGGCTGAGGTTGCGCTGGCAAGCAACGACTACCAGTTGGTGTTACTCGATCTTGGTTTGCCGAAGAAACAGGGACTCGATGTGCTCACTAAATACAGACAATCGAAGGGATCAGCCGCTATCCTGATTGTCACCGCCAGAGATGCAACGTTTGACCGAATCAAAGGCCTTGACACCGGCGCAGATGATTATTTGGTGAAACCTTTTGACCTCGACGAGTTATACGCACGTATCAGAGCATTGCTACGCCGATGTCACATAGAGCAAGACCTTGTATTAAAACATTGTGGTCTGCAACTCAATACGTCGACACATGAAGTATTTTTTAATGGTGAGGAAATTCATCTTTCATTGAATGAATTTAACCTCTTGCTTGCCTTGTTGGAAACGCCTGGAAAAGTAATTTCTAAAGCAAAGCTTGAAGAGAAAATTTATGGGGAATATGAAGATATCGAAAGCAATACCATTGAAGTCTATATTCATATGCTTCGAAAAAAGGTAGGAGCGGAGTTTATAAAAAATGTCCGCGGCGTCGGATATAAGTTGATGAATGCCATTCAAACATGAGAACGATTCGTCAGCAGTTATTAATTGGTCTTATGTCAGGCATGGTTGTGACAATTATTGCCGTTTGTATTGGTACTTACATGAAAGTCAGACATGAGACCAATGAGTTATTTGACTATCAGTTAAAACAAATTGTTCGCTCTTTTCCTGCGAACATGACTCTGCAGCAGACTGAGACGGCAGACAAACATCCTGGAAAAAAAATTGTTGTCCAAGTGTGGGATAAATATCGGTCGATGGTGTTTACTTCTAATCCTGCACGAAATCTTCCCCTTTATGATAAAAGAGGATTTTTTGAAGTTCAGGTGGCTGAGAAGAATTGGCGAATTTATAGCGAAGAAAATAGCCAGCAAGTGGTTCAGGTTGGACAGCTTATTTTGGATAGAGAAAAAATTGAGATTAGTCTTGCGTTGCGATCGCTTATTCCTTTTTTGATCTTAATACCTACGTTGGCCTTGTTAATCTGGATTGTTGTAGGTAGAAGTCTGCAACCGTTGACACGTCTGGCAACGGCATTGGGTGAGCGTTCTGCAGATGCATTACATTCTATTGATACGAACGGTTATACACCAGAGATGATGCCGATTGTGAATTCGATCAATGCATTATTTTTTCGTGTAGATAGTTCGATTCAGTTGCAGAAAATGTTTGTTGCTGACGCCGCACATGAGTTACGCACGCCTTTAGCTGCACTCAAGTTACAACTGCAGTTAGTTGAACGGACGACTGACGAGGAAGAACGTAAATCTGGCATTAAAAAATTACACGAGCGGCTCAATCGTGCAATACACCTGGTCCAGCAGTTATTGATTTTGGCACGCCAGAGTGATTTGGATGAGCAAAAAATCGATCAAAATATCTCTCTACCTAAGCTTGCACGACAAGTTGTTAGCGACTTTTCTTTACTCGCTGAAAATAAAAATATTGATCTTGGAGTGGATGTCAATGGTGAGGATATTGTCATCCGAGGAAATCCAGATTCTTTGCGGATCATGCTGGGTAATCTGGTCGATAACGCGATTCGTTACACGCCAAAAGACGGCTGCGTTGATGTCAGCGTAATCAAAGAGAGTCAGTCAGTGATTTTACGTGTCAGTGATAATGGGATGGGGATACCCATAGTTGAACGGGAACGCATCTTTGATCGCTTTTATCGTTGTGAAGGTAGCGGGGAGTCAGGAAGTGGCTTGGGTCTGGCGATCGTAACGAATGTTGCTGATCTTCATCATGCAACGATCACAGTATCTGAACCGATAACAGGAAAAGGTCTGATCTTTGCTATTTCTTTTCAGACATTTGAACTTCTGTAGTGACTGCATGTTCAGGCAGGGAGGCGTAAGATAAACAACGCACCATGCTGATTCAATAATTGAATCTCGCCATGGTGGTGATCGTTTTTGTGTAATGCTGCGATACGTCTAGCCAAAAGTAGTCCTAAGCCTGTGCCATGTAAGCTGACGTGGGAAATTGGTTCGTCCTCTTCAATGAACGATACCGGAAAACCAGGGCCATCGTCATGGACACTGATTTCTAAGAACGCCCCTACTTGTTTTGCGCTGATCACTATCTGATGCTGTGCGTAACGAAGCGCGTTCTGTAAAGCGTTCACTAATACCATGCGAATTAAGACTTCGTCGTACATCCAGAACACAGGTGAAGCACTCGTTTCTGATTGAATTAAAATGTCTGGTTTTTGAATGTGATTGATGGTCAGTTCGGTCACCAATTCTTCGGGTGAACAAGAGTTGATATGGATAGGCAGCGTTTCATGCTCGGTACGAAAGAATATTAATAGCCTCGACAGCATCTCAGAGGCGCTGAGCATTGCTTGTAAGGTTGCTTCATCCCCCCTTATTTCAGCAGCTCCGGCGATGTGTGCTAATTGGTTTTTGACGTCGTGTATCGTCAGACTAGCAATCGTCATCAGGCTCATGATCGCGATTCGGTAGGATATTTAGATTGAATTTTTTGCAGAATGTGCGCGACTTCTTTTAGTTTCGGATGCTCTTTGTTCGCTTTTTCAATGACTTTAGCGAAACTTTTTGCCTGTCTGAGTTTGCCGATGTCGAATTGATTCATGAATACATCTGCAAGTAAGGCGACCGCTGCGTTGGCAACAATTTGCAGGTTGTTGGGTAGCCGGAATGCTGCCTCTGTCAGCATTTGCGCAGCTTCTGCGTAGCCGCCTGATTTTGCTTTCACGACGGCTTCGTTATTGAGTTTGACGACTTCTTGTGCGGATTGTTCGATGAGAATTTTTGTCGCTTCTTCGCCGCCATGATTTTTATAGATGTCAGATACGGCTTTGACCACAGCAGCAGAATCAGGATTGTTCTGTAAGAGATGCTTGACAATCCCTTCAGCGGCGTCAGGTTTTCCATTGACAAGGCAGGCTTTGGCAATCAGACATGCCAGCTCGTCGGCAATGTCATTCGTCCCACCCTCCAGCGCTTTTGCCAGTGCCTGTTGAGCGAGTTCTGGCTGACCTGTTTTAAAGCGTACCTGTGCTTCAACGGCAGAAAGTGCCCGCGAGGTACCCGTGTCTTTAAAGTTGATGTTCGCTTCGTCAATGATGCCGCCAGCTTTTTGAAGGTCATTCATTTCCAGATAGGCATTACTTAATTTTGCATAGTCAGCCGGATTGCGCAGTGGTGAATTTTTGGTTTTCTTTAGTACGGACGTCAGAATACTTTCGACGCGTTGAAAATCACCATTTTTTTCGGCAAGTTCAACGATGGAACGTTGTCGGTTGAGTGAGTTGGGTGCTACACGGCCTGCCTTTTCAAGGATACTTATTGCAGCGGCGTCATCGCCTTTCTCAGCATGAATTTTTCCTAAAAGATCATACGCGGAGAGCAATTGAGGTGCATCATTGATGAGCTCGTTTAATAGTTGCTTGGCGAAATCAAACTGGCCATTTCCTTTCATTGCACGGGCCAGGCCTAATCTGGCCCAAGGTAGTTTTCGTTGAGAAATCACCCGTTCATAAAAGAGAATGGCTTCTTGATGTCTGTCAGCCATCAACAATGCATTTCCTTTGATGCGCATAGCATCGATCAGGTATTTATCCGGTCGGCTGATCATTTCATCGCAAGCGTCAATGATTGCAGACCAATTGCATTGGTCGTGGAGTTGATCGATTTTTTGAAGGTGTAATTTTCTCTCGATCAAACGCGCAAAACGGGAGCGCAGAGTTTCAGCAGTAAATGGTTTGAGTAAGTAATCATCAGGCAAACATTCGGCTGCGGTAATGACGCTCTCGTATCCCGTTTCTGCAGTAATCATAATGAAGTTGACTGCGCGCTTAATCAGGTTTCCGGTGCGTAAATATTCCAAAAACTGCTGACCATCAGTGGGGCCACCTAGGTAGTAATCGCACAGGATGACATCAAAACGTTTGTGCGCCAGCAATTCGAGTGCGTCGCGTATGTTGGCAGCGACGCTCACATTCTGGATATCGAGTGAGCCAACCTGGCTGCGTAAGGAGCTTCGCATATCAGCCATGTCATCGACAATGAGAACGCATTTGTCGCGGTACGAAATAGGTTTGGTCATAACGATTGATGATGTGGCGCTACATTGTGTCTATTTTTTTTAGGATGCAGCAAGTCCCTGGATGCTTGTTATTGATTCAATCCATGCATGCATGGGACTGACCATAATGGACGCAACGCCTTGTGTATATCGCTAGGATTGGCGATGGTAGGAAAACAAGATAAAAATTATCAAACTATGAGCGATGTTGCCAGACATCCTTGCTGATGGTGTAGACCGCGACATCTTTGTCATGCCAGCGCTCGATCCCTTTATAAGTCATGCCAAGTTTTTTCATGACATGTGATGAGGCTGTATTTTCAGGAATGCAAATTGCACAGAGTAAATCAGCATTGAGCTGGTTGAATGCAAAAGCAGCCATCGCTTGTGCCGCTTCGGATGCATACCCTTGTGCCCATTTATCTGGACGTAAGCGCCATCCGACTTCGAGCGGGTTGGCTGGGTCGCGGCCCAGATGCTGTATACAACCTGCGCCGATAAGATCATTATTTTCAATATCGAAAATACTCCACCACGAGTGGCTAAATTCTGCCCACCGGTCTTTAACGCGAACGATCATCTCCAGCGTCTGTTCACGCGATTCGGCTTGGCCTGTGATGTAACGCATCACCAATGGGTCACTATTTAACTTACACAAACCTTCAAGGTGGTGGTCGGCGATCGGCTCCAGACGCAGACGCTTTGTGGTGAGAATGGTCATTGCTTGTCACTTTCAGAAGAAGCATCGTGAAGCCAACATTATCGTAAAATCTTGCAGGATTCAAATAAAAAAGCCATCTGCGTTGAACAGATGGCTTTCTCGTCAGCGTGCTTTAAGGTTTAGCGCTTGAATTTCAGTTCTGCAATACGGTCCGCAACAATACTTGTTGCCTGACCTTCCGCATCAGCACGGGCAAATATTTCTGCTAAGGTGTCACCGATACGACGAACATGCGCGTCCATGCCATCTTCTGGTGTGTTCAAGTACTCGTAGCAGACTTTGATAATACCGCCGGCATTAATAACGAAATCTGGTGCGTACAAGATACCTTTTTGACGGCAAGCTTCACCGATCTCTGGTGTCGCTAACTGGTTATTGGCTGCCCCTGCCACGATTGTGGCTTTAAGACGGGACAGTGTGTTTTCATTCAGCGTGGCACCGAGTGCACATGGGGCATAGATATCGGCTTTTACATCGTAAATGGCATCGATACCGACCACTTCAGCATTTAACTCTTCTTGTGCACGTTTGAGCGCACCTTGATCAATATCGGCAACGATCAGCTTCGCGCCTGCTTCTTTTAAACGACGGGCATAGTCGTAACCAACATGTCCCAGACCTTGCAGTGCTACTGTCAGGCCTTCCATGGAGTCACGTTTTAACTGATGTTTGACAGCAGCCTGTGCGCCAACAAAACAACCTAATGCAGTGAATGGGGATGGATCACCACGATCACCGAGACCTGCAACGTATTTTGTTTTGCTCGCAACGCTTGCCATATCGGCGGGGCTGGTGCCGACGTCTTCTGCCGTCACGTAACGACCGCTAAGACGTTCAAGTGCTTCGCCCAAAGCTTCGAACAGGGCAGGGGTTTTGTCGGTTTTTGGATTGCCAATAATGACGCTTTTACCGCCGCCAATAGGCAGACCGGCAACGGCGTTTTTGTAGGTCATGCCACGCGAGAGGCGCAGTACATCGCGCACAGCTTCGGCTTCGCTGGCATAGTTCCACATCCGGCATCCACCCATGGCTGGACCGAGATTGGTGTTGTGAACAGCAATAATTGCTTTCAGGCCCGACTTTGCTTCAGAAGCAAAGACGACTTGTTCGTGGTTATCAAAGTTGATTTCGTTAAATACAAAAGCGGTCATGCTTATGGCTCCGCGCAGAAGACTGACTCAAAGTGCCGGATAAGGCTGAATCATATTCTGCAAAAAAGTGAATAAAAGTAATGAAAATGGGTAAAAATGTAAAAAACAAGCAATGAATGACGGGCTGTTGTCATTAATGCATTTAGGTGGTGATTGTGTCACGCGGGGCGAAGTATAAGGTAGGAGAGGGTGTTAACTCAAATATTATGGTTATTTTAATATGTTGCTATTTTCAGGCGATCTTTATCCGCTGCATCGCTGCTTGAACGAGGCGTTATTTTTGCTCGATACGCTGACGTTATGCAGCTACTTTATTCGCTTTAGCATGCAATAACGCAATTAATTCGGCCGTGTAACGTGTCTGGGATTTCACGCAATAGCCGCGGGAGTAGGCGTTCATAAAGCCGTGTTTTGTCCCCTTCACCAATTCGACGGGATAACCTCGTTGGTGGAGATCGCTGACTAGTTCAGTCGTTGCGAATGCCACTTCATGTTCCGCAAAAATCAAACGCACTGGGCACGCCGGCTTGATATCGCGATAATCGCGGATACGCGAGCCATAAAACAAGACAGCGGTGTGAATTTTCTGCATATGAACGTGCTCACTATTGATCCAGAGCGCACTTGCACCGGCGCTGAAACCAATGATGAAACGTAAATGATCATGTTGGCTACAAATGCGTTGCAGTTTCTCTGCATAGCGCGCAATACCACCATCGATAATGAATGCCTGATAGGCATCTTGTTCTGTACGAAATACAGGTTCCGGTGTATCCCACGGGCTGACGACGATTGCGCTGGTACCTAGTTGACGTACCAAGCTCGCCACTGCTGGTGTGTGGCCAAAGACATCCGTGGCAATTAAAACGGTCGCTTGGGAGAGGGGCTGGCTAGAGATGGACGTGGAGTTAACTGAGGAAGACACAAACAATGACGGAAAAGCAAAGGAGGGCGGAGACTACCGGACTTAGGCTTAATTTGCAAGTGGAATAAGGCAGTACGTTGTACTACGAGTGTGCTTATGGCGTTTGAAACAGTGTATTAACCCGTTGAATATAAATTAGTTTTTGAATTGTTCAATGCTTGATTGACAAGAACTTTAAGTCTCATAGATACTGCTTAGCTGATAAGAAATATCCATAAGAGCCGCCCCGCTATCTTCTGCGAAGTGCACCGATACTCGGATTGTCAGCGACATGATCGTGCTGCGCGAAGTCCGGTTTTTTGGTGGCTTGGATAAATAATGTTCATAGAATGCTACTTCATTTTCATTTGATTTGAATTACCTGAAATCCGGAGACTCACCATGTTACGACTTAGTTTGATGACGTTAGCTATTACCTTAGTACTGGCGGGCTGTAATAAAGACAAACAAAATGACGCAAAAGAAGGTGCTTCGGCTGCATTGACAGATCAGCCTTTGTTAGTGACACAAGAGGATCTGTTGTTGATACATAGTAATGCACTCTCTTCGGGGCCCGTGATTACAGGTTCAGTCGAGCCGGAGCGAAAAGCCGATTTACGTGCGGAGCTATCTTCAGTCGTTCTACAAGTGTTTAAGGAAAATGGCGAGACTGTAAAACGAGGTGATTTGCTCGTTCGTCTTGACGATACCTCTATCAAAGATAGTCTGCATTCGGCAGAAGAGGCAGAACGTGCGGCGGTACAAACGTTTGATCAGGCTGAGAGACAATTTCAGCGTCTCAAGACACTGCGGGCATCCGGCATGACCTCCACACAACAACTAGAGGACGCGGAGATCCGTCGCAACAATACCCAAAGTGATCTGGTCGCAGCGAAAGCACGGACAGTGCAAGCACGCCAACAGCTACAACGCACCGAAATTCGTGCACCATTTGATGGTGTCGTCAGTGAACGTAAAGTGTCAGCGGGTGATACAGCACAGTTAGGTAAAGAATTAGTGAAGGTGATTGATCCAACCAGTTTGCGGTTTGAAGGTCTGGTGTCCGCCGACAAAATCAACAACGTCAAGATTGGTCAATCTGTCCGTTTCCATATCAATGGTTACGGCGAGCAGGAATTTAGCGGCAAGGTCAAGCGTATTGATCTGGCCGCCAATGCGACGACGCGTCAGGTGGAAGTGTTAGTGAGCTTTGATGATAAATCTCTACCACGCGTTTCTGGTCTCTATGCTGAAGGTCTGATTGAGTCGACAAGCACCCAGACATTGACTATCGCCAGCTCTGCTTTAGTTCGAGAGGGAGATAAGTCTTATGCATGGTTAGTCAAGGATGGGCATATGAATAAAGTCATTTTACATGTTGGACAACGTGACGCCCGCCATGGTGATTATGCAGTGCAGGCCGGTCTGAAAGAAGGAGATAAGGTGATACGTAATCCGATTTCCACTTTGAAAGAAGGGCAGAAATTGTCGTTAGTCGCTTCAGCATCGAGTCAATTGCCACAAGCTGTTCCTGGTATCGCGCCGCAAACAGTCGCCATTCCAGCGGGGAAATAAGCCATGTTCTTATCCGATTTCAGTATTAAACGTCCCATCGCGATGATTGTCATTATCATCGCGTTGATGGCGTTAGGCTTGCTGGCGTTGAAAAAACTTAAAGTCAATCAGATCCCCGATGTGCAGCAACCGGTATTGGTCGTCAGTATTCCTTATCCTGGTGCTTCACCAGATACGGTCGAACGCGAGATTATCAATCGCGTTGAAAAAGCCATGCAGAGTATTACCGGTGTGTATCAACTGCGCTCAACGGCAAATGAGGGTTCAGCGACGATTGTCCTGATTTTTAATTTTGGCAAAAATATGGTCGAAGCCTCGGATGAGGTACGTAATTCGATCGCTTCCGTTCGCTATAAATTACCCGTAGAAATGCGAGAGCCAGTATTGGAGCGCGTTGATCCTTCTGCTCAACCGATTATGCAATTGGCGCTCTCGTCAGATTCACTAAGTCATGCCGAAATTTCGCGTAAAGCAGAAGATGAGTTAGCCGATAAATTTCGTGCCATTGATGGTGTGGCAACGGTCACGGTTGATGGTGCATTGCGACGCGAACTCAGCGTCCTGCTGCATGCCCAAAAGTTACGTGAATACAATGTTTCTGTTTCCGAAGTCGTGAATGCTTTGCGCAACCAGAACACAACTGCACCGGTAGGTAAAATTACCGGGCATTTGACTGAGCAGAGCATACGCTTAATTGGTCGCATCGAATCGCCACAAGAGTTTCAGTCGATTGTCGTTAAAAAACGGGGTAATGAAATTATTCGCTTAGCGCAAGTCGCAGATATTGCGGATAGTTTTTCTGAAATCAATGGTTTTAGCCTGCATAATGGTAAGCCCAATGTCGGCATTTCTATTACACGTTCACGCGAAGCGAGTACCGTTTCTGTGGCAAACCGTGTCCGTGATCTCGTCAAGGAGATGAATAAAACATTTCCAGTCGGTACCAAAATAGAGGTCACGCAAGATGGCGGTAAAGATGCTGAAAGTAGCCTCAATAACGTCATTGAATCATTGATGTTTGGTGCCGTGTTGACGATCTTCGTTGTGTATGTATTTTTAAATTCATGGCGTTCTACGTTAATTACTGCACTGAGTTTGCCGACCTCAGTGATCGCTGCTTTTATTGCGATCTGGTTGAGCGGGTTCACTCTCAATTTTATGACCTTGTTAGGATTGTCATTAGCGATTGGGGTTCTGATCGATGATGCGATCGTTGTGCGCGAAAATATTGTCCGACATATGGAGATGGGTGTCGATCGTCGTACAGCGGCAAGCAACGGCACCAAGGAAATTGGTTTGGCGGTTGCAGCGACAACTTTTTCAATTATTGCAGTTTTTATTCCGGTAGCATTTATGCCGGGTATTTCGGGTGAATGGTTCCGGCCATTTGCTTTGACCGTTGCCAGTTCCGTGTTGGTCAGTTTATTTATTTCTTTCACGCTTGACCCTATGCTTTCAGCATATTGGGGCGATCCGGTAGGTCATCACCTGATGCCTAAAAAAGGCATTAGTCTGGTGTTGGCCAAATTTAATAGCTGGTTTGATCATCAGTCAGATCGCTATGGCAACGTCATCGCCTGGGCGCTACATCATCGCGTCTGGATGGCATTGATTGCAGCGGCAACATTTGTTGGTGCAATCGCATTACATGCCACATTGGGTGGCTCCAGTTTTTTACCCAGTTCGGATAATGGCACGATCTATATTGATATTCGCACCCCTTCTTCATCGAGTCTGGAATATTCTCGCCTCAAAGTAGAGAAGGCAGCTGAGTTAGCTCGTTCAATGAAAGTGACTCAGGCAACCAATAGTACGGTCAATAGCGGTGGAGGACGGGTATATGTTGACATCGGCAAAAGTACAGAGCGCAAACAATCTGCAGCAGAGGTTGCCGTTGATTTACGTAAGTTATTGGTGCAAGTGATTGGTGCCGAGTACGTTGTGCAGGATGATCTGAGTAACGGCGGTGGTAAACCGGTACAGATTAATTTTTCCGGTCCTGAAGCCAGAAAGTTATTGACGATTGCCAATGAGTTTATGGATAAGTTACGGCAGGTTAACGGTGCTGTTGACGTGGGCCTGTCCCAGCAAGAGCCGAAGGATGAATTACAGATTGAACTTAACCGTGGTTTGGCAAATTCACTCGGTATTTCTGTCAATGATGCCGCGCAGGCACTCCGTGTCGCTTTCGCTGGCGTTGAGGTTGGAGATTGGGTTGATCCTACCGGTGAAGCTCGGGATGTTGCCGTACGATTGCATCCAGATGACAGAATGAATGCAGAAAATATTGAACGCTTGCCGATTGCTGTGAATAACAGCGACACCATGGTACCTTTGGAACAAATCGCTAAAATCACCATGGGAAAAGGACCCTCCCAGATCAAGCATACCGATGGCAAACGTATGATGGCAGTATCGGCGAATACGCAGGGGCGCTCACCTGGAGAAGTGACTGCTGATGCGCTGAAAATCGCGAAGTCAATGAGTTTTCCTCCAGGTTATGCGTTAGATTTGGGCGGCGCTGCCCGAGATCAGAAAGAATTATTTACTGAAATGGCGATTGCTCTGGTGATGGGGATTGGGTTGATGTATCTGATTCTTGTCATGCAGTTTGGGTCATTCACCGCGCCGATCGCTGTGATGCTATCCCTGCCACTGAGTCTGATTGGCGTGGTAGTGGCGTTGCTTCTTACGCACGGCACACTCAACCTAATGAGTTTTATTGGCATCATCATGTTGATGGGCTTAGTGGCAAAGAATGCGATTTTATTGCTCGACTGCGCACGTAAGCGTGAGGAAGAGGGCTTTGATCGAGAGGAGTCTCTGATGTACGCAGGCCGTAAACGCTTACGACCAATCTTGATGACAACGTTCGCTCTCATTGCGGGGATGCTACCTGTAGCGATTGGTATGGGTGAAGGGGGCGAATTTTATCGTCCCTTGGCGATTGCGATTATTGGTGGGACGATTACCTCGACTTTGTTGACGTTACTGGTTGTTCCTACTTTCTACGACAGTATAGAAATTTCTCGTGATCGTATGGTGGCGAAATTTCGTTATCGCGCAGCGCGTTGGAACGCTTTATTTGCTGGGGTGCTCACCGCTATTGAGGCGTTGTTGACGATAACACTGATCCGGTTTATATATCGGATACCTTTCCGCCTCTTCCGCAAAAATAAACCGTCGTCTGTTTCGTCTGTTATTTAGGTATCATTGGCAAGCAGTAAAGTGGATCAAATCTTACTTGACTTGCCAGTTTTAAATCAGGATACTCGCTCGCCGTTGCTTATCTGAATAACGGCAGCAACGTTTCCAGATACAAGTCTGAGGACAATATTCTTAGACTTTTTAGAAGCGGCCTTATCCAGGCCGTTTTTTCATTTTCAAAAAAATTATTGAACTGGAGATATAAATGAGTCAAACAGCAGCAACCGCTGTGCAGCCCAAAATGCCGCCACAAATACCTTATATCATCGCCAATGAAGGCTGTGAGCGCTTTAGCTTTTATGGAATGCGGAACATCCTTACCGTATTCCTGATTAGTAGTTTGCTCTTGTCGATGCCGGAAAGCGCACGCGCCGGTATGGCAAAAGAAATTTTTCATACGTTTGTGATTGGGGTGTACTTTTTCCCGTTGCTCGGTGGTTGGTTAGCGGATCGTTTCTTTGGTAAATACAATACGGTGTTCTGGCTCAGCCTGGTCTATTGTGCCGGGCATGCATGTCTGGCGATGTTTGACGATAATCCACGCGGATTTTATGTCGGCTTGTTTTTGATTGCGCTAGGTTCTGGCGGGATTAAGCCACTTGTGTCATCGTTTGTTGGTGACCAATTTGATCAAAGTAATCGTAGCCTAGCGCAAAAAGTATTTGATGCGTTTTATTGGATCATTAATTTTGGATCTTTTTTTGCTTCATTACTGATGCCGATTTTCCTTAAGCAATTGGGGGCCAGCGTGGCATTTGGTATTCCCGGTATCCTGATGTTTATCGCTACGATTATTTTCTGGTCGGGTCGGAAAAAATATGTTCACGTCGCCCCCGTTGTTAAAGACCCTCATTCCTTTCTCAATGTGGTGCGTACAGCGTTAGTGACGAAAGTAGACGGTCAATCCCGTACAGGCCTTTTCATCGCTGTCGCAGGTGTGGTCGTGGCAATGACTGCGTTGGCGCAGACGCCGACATTAGGCCTGGTGCCTGCATTTTGTCTGGCACTTGTTACCCTGCTAGGTTTTGGTGGCGTTGGGGCGTGGATACAATTGGACCGCGCGTATGGCGTACATCCCGATGCGACCGTCGATGGTGTTCGCTCTGTTTTGCGAGTGTTGGTTATCTTTGCGCTGGTGACGCCATTCTGGTCGCTCTTTGATCAGAAAGCATCGACGTGGGTCGTCCAAGCTGACTCGATGACAAAACCGTCGTGGTTCCAGTCGTCGCAGATGCAGGCCTTAAATCCGATGTTGGTGATGCTGTTGATCCCATTCAATAATTTGGTCCTGTACCCATTTTGTAGACGTATCGGATTTGAGTTGACGGCCTTACGTCGTATGGGATTGGGGATCGCTTTTTCTGGTATTGCCTGGATTGTGGTCGGATTGTTGCAGTTAGCCATGGATGGTGGCGATGCGCTGTCGGTGACCTGGCAAGTCTTGCCCTACGCGCTACTAACATTGGGTGAAGTATTGGTCTCAACCACTGGCCTTGAATTCGCTTACGGACAAGCACCGTTAGCGATGAAAGGCGTGATCATGAGTTTCTGGAGCCTCTCCGTTACCATCGGTAATCTCTGGGTTTTATTGGCAGATGCGAGCGTGAAGAGCCCGACTGTTTTAGCGCAAATTAGAACCACTGGTATTAGCTCAACGGCATTTCTGATGTTCTTTTTTGCTTGCTTTGCACTTTTAGCGGCACTGATTTTTGCTTTTTACGCCAGAAGTTACAAAATGCTGAATAATTATCGACAAGCATAAGAACGAAATTTATCAATACTAAAATAATCAGCGAGGCAATAGATTTTGGCCTATCCTTGATTATTGACTAAGAGATAGCGGCAATGGTTATCTCTTTTTTTTTGTCATTTTTTTGCATTAGTGGCTTTCACGAAATTTATCAAAAAACACCAATTTTTTCTTTTGTCATGCAATAACTGGACTAAAGTAATAAGCGCGATCGTCTGGGTTGCAACACCCAAGTCTCGTCGATTTTTTTGAGAGTTCGTTCTCTCTACGAAGAACAATAGTTAATGCGTTTTGTTGGTGAACTATTATTGCTGAAGAATGTGTATTTATATTGAAAATAACAATATTTATATATTGCCGTGCGGGAAATGACCTATTGTTATACACATTGGAGTCACTTACCTGAAAGTGAATGCCAATACTATAAATATATTGTATTTAAGTAATATTAAGATAATTTGAGGGGATTCGAAAATGACCATTGCTAAGCGCCTATATATATTGATTATTTTTGTCGGTATTGCAATGTTACTTGCCGCTGGTCTCAATTTATATCAAATCCAACGGGTATTTGATGCTGCAGACTATGCTAATGCCAACACCGTTCCAAGTCTAATTGAAATAGATGGTGTAAGTGATAACGTTGACAATATGCGAGTTAAAATATGGCAGAGTCTCGCGGCAATGGATACCGAAAAAAAGAAAAAATATTACACTGGTATCGAGAGTGATAAAGCAAAGGTAGAAAAAGCACTAGCCAAATACGAAAAGGACGATATTTCTGATAATAAAGATAAAGCTTTATTAACTGATGTTCGGACTAAGATCGCAGCGTATTACGCACTTCTTAATCGCGTTATCACCAAAGAGATAGATGGTAAGCATGAAGAAGCTTTGCAAGAGATGTTCAGCAGTCACGACACAATCGAGCAAATGACCACGGCGATACAAGCACATCGTCAATACAATAGACAACTCGGTGATACAGGATCGAATGATGCAAAACAAACCCTAAACCATGCAAACTGGCTCTCCGCTGGAATTAGTCTGATGTCAATTTTAGTGATCACCATCATGGGGTTGAGTTTGATTAAGAAAATTGTCGGTTCACTGGAAGAAGCAATTAGAGTGACGACGGCAGTTGCCGCAGGTGATTTGACCCAACAAATTGATGCGTCTGGTTCCGATGAAATTGCCCAATTGATGAGCTCAATCAAAGAAATGGCGAGCAGCCTCGAAGTGATTTGTACAGAAATTCGTCAGGGAACGGATGCGATCGCAACAGCGTCTGCAGAAATTGCCACTGGCAACATGGATTTATCATCCCGCACCGAGCAACAAGCGGGTGCATTGGAAGAAACCGCCTCGTCGATGGAAGAACTCACCAGCACAGTTAAACAAAACTCTGACAATGCACGTCAAGCGAATACATTGGCGAGTGCTGCGGCCACGGTTGCAGTTGAAGGTGGTTCGGTTGTTTCTCAAGTTGTTGAAACGATGGCCGCGATTAATGATTCATCCAGAAAAATCGTCGATATCATTAGTGTTATTGATGGCATTGCTTTCCAAACAAATATTCTCGCGCTCAATGCTGCTGTTGAGGCTGCTCGTGCTGGAGAACAAGGTCGTGGGTTTGCTGTGGTTGCCGCTGAGGTCAGAAATTTAGCGCAACGTTCTGCATCTGCAGCAAAAGAAATTAAAACGTTGATTGATAACTCCGTAGAAAAAGTCGACTCCGGAACACGCTTAGTTGATCAGGCTGGTGTGGCGATGACGAATATCGTCACTAGTATCCAAAAAGTGAACGATGTCGTCAGTGAAATCAGCAATGCCAGCCATGAGCAGAGTGCCGGTATCGATCAGATCAATCATGCGGTCATTCACATGGACGAAAGTACGCAGCAAAATGCGGCGTTGGTTGAGCAGGCAGCGGCGGCGGCTTCTTCATTACAGGATCAGGCAACTCGCTTAAGCCAAGTCGTTTCTGTTTTTAAATTGCACAACAGCACGACCACTGGCGGGGCGCCAAATCACGCGCAACGTCAACCCGCTAAGCCACGCACTACAAGCTCTGCGGGTCATCAGACGCTGACAGTAAAACCAGCGCCAAAGCAAGCGCCAAAATCCCGTCCAGCAGCACCCGCGCTCAAGGCGAGTAAATCGAATGCAGCTGCAACAGACGAGTGGGAAGAATTTTGATCTCTCATTTCAGATGACACGCAGTCTCGGGATTTTCTTAGGTTGTTGACGTCTTAAGGATGGAATCAAAAGCAGTGGCACCATGAAGAAATTTTCTTTATGGTGCTTTTTTTTGAACCACATTTATTCATGTTGCCATTCAGATCGATGTGGCATCGTTGATGCATTCAATTAAAGAAATAGCGACGATGTTAGACGTGATTTTTAATTCGCTACTTCAAATAAAACAGCTTTCATAAGTATTGAGTTTTATCAAAACTTTTCATCTTAAGTAGAGTAATCTCAATCGCATAATCGTCGAACATGCTGCTTGTCGTTTTTTTAACGACGGCTTCTCCATGTTAGCCTTTGGAACTCACTCACAATTCTCATATGCCAATGTTAGCCATTGGACTTGATCTTGCATTGAGTTCTTTTCTATGAAGTCTCAAGGGAAAAATATGAGCCTCAATCTCGCACAGCAAGCAACATTAAAATCAACGTTAGACACGTTGGAGCAAAAAATTCAGGCGGAATTGCGCCAGCACAATCCTCAACAGCTCGACCATCAGAGTGGCGAAGGCGATGGTGTTATCACTGATGTGCTCAATCATGATGCCATGTCTCAATTCTTGCATGAGCATGCGGAATGGCAGTCTTTACAGCGAGCACAAGCACGTCTGAGTGAAAACATCGCCGATGTCTGTTGTGAATGCGGTGGTCCCATTCCATTTAATCGCTTAGAGGTAGAACCTACCGCCGAGCGATGTATTCAATGTCAGGCAGCGCTCGAGGCAAATGATCAACGTCTACATTTGAATCCTCACGCAAGCTTGTAGCCATTCTCCGACTTCTCACTACTATACAAATAAAATGCTTGGGGGCACGCGCTGAAACGAGTAAAAGCGACGTGCGCGCCACAGGGTACTTTCGCGTTCTTTTAAAGGTGTATTGAAAATACATTTTAAATCGGATATGATGCTAAGCATGCGCTCAGGCAAGATGTGGTCAATGATGCCGCTGACTCGGTCGTCGCTTACATTAAAAGATGTATTTAAAATATATTTACAAGGTTTATTATGTTAGATTCCTCTATACGCGAATTGGTGAAGTCAACCGTACCAGTCCTCAAGGAAAGCGGTGTGGCATTGACGCGCCATTTTTATGCTCGCATGTTCACGCATAACCCTGAGCTCAAACCAGTGTTTAATCAAACGAGCCAACAAACTGGACGGCAGCAGCAAGCATTGGCGATGGCGGTACTTGCTTATGCCGAGCACATCGATCATCCGGAGGTATTAGAACCCGCCTTACGACTGATCGCGAATAAGCATGTCAGTCTCGGGATTCGTGCAGAACACTACGCTATTGTTGGTAAGCATTTATTAGCGTCAATTAAAGAAGTGCTGGGTGATGCTGCTAGTGATGCGCTGATTGCCGCTTGGGCTGCCGCTTATGGTCAACTAGCAGATATATTGATAACGCAAGAGCAGATGATCTATCAACAGGCGGTCAATCAGAATGGCGGGTGGAGTGGCTGGCGTAGTTTTAACGTTGCGGAAAAAGTGATTGAAAGTGACGAGATTACTTCGTTTTATCTCAGTCCTGCAGACGGTGGCAAAGTGCCTACCTATTTACCGGGGCAATATATTTCGGTCAAATTACCTATTCCATCACTTGGCGTCAGTCAGGCGCGTCAATACAGTCTGTCAGCAGCCCCTGGAAAAGACAGCTTGCGGATTTCCGTCAAACGCGCGCAGGGGAATGGTTTGCAAGCTGATGGATTGGTTTCGCAGCAGCTTCATGATAATGTGAAAGAGGGCAGTCTGATCGATGTCGCGCCACCAATGGGCGATTATTTCTTGCATGAAGATCGCAACACCCCCGTCGTGTTGATTAGCGCGGGGGTCGGCATCACACCCAAGGTATCGATGCTCGAGCACCTGGCTGAAACACATTCGACACGCCAGATTGTCTTTATTCACGCTTGCCGCCATGGCGGTGTTCATGCATTTAAGCGACAACTTCGACAATTGAGTGCTGAACATCCTTTCCTTAAGACGTTGATCTATTACGAAGTGCCGAGAGAACAAGATGTACTCGAGGTTGATTACCAGGCTAGCGGACGGTTAAACTTAGAAGAGATTGCATCTGTTTGTTTGCTTCCCGGCGCCGATTATTATGTATGCGGCCCAGTACCATTCATGCAGGAGCAAATCGGTACACTAAAACGACTGGGTGTTGATGCTGGAAAAATTTATGCGGAGGCTTTTGGCAGCGGGGGCGTTGCGGCATAATTGTTTGTAGACGAGAGACACGATGTTGTTATCATCGTGTTTTTTTGCCATCAGCGCTGTACGCTAATTGTGTTTCGGTATTGGGTTCTCTGGTTTGCTGATGTCTGCATGCCAGTTTTAATGAGACAATAACGTACCAGTTCTGCGAACTTCAAGAATAGCAACTTATGCAACTTACCCACTTTACCGATTTAGGCCTGCGCGTCCTGATTTATTTGACATATCCTGACCGTACAGAGCCGGTGACCATTTCTGAAATTGCATTGCAGTTCAATGTCTCTCGTAATCATTTGGTTAAGGTAGTTCATTTTTTAGCACAGCAGGAATGGATTGTGACGACACGCGGTAAAGGGGGCGGGATGGCATTGGCGCAGCCCGTGCAAAAATATAAGTTGGGACATCTTATTTCGACCCTGGAGGGCCATGTCGAATTAATTGATTGCGCTAAACCCGCCTGTGGACTGAAAGGAAATTGCCAACTTAAACGTATACTCGATCAGGCACAGAAAAGCTTTTATGCGGTACTTGATGGCTACACATTGCGAGATGCAGTCGCAACCCCAACACGCGAGGCGATTATTAGTCTGCATCAATTGCGCTTGAACACCATAGTCGCATCTCAAATTCATTGATATACTCATCCTTATATTGATAAGATCTTAGTGTAAAGATGTTGAAACCCATATTGTTTCTTCTGGCAATATCAATGAGCGTTGCCGCAAAATCAGAAACATTTCGCATCGCATATTATGACGGCGGAGATGCACCATTTGTCTACACAACAGCAGGCAAAGTTACGGGTATTTTTCCAGAGGTGATGTCAGCAATTGCTCATCAAAGTGGCGACCAACTAGAGGAGCAGGTTCTTCCTATTAAACGCGTACTCCAGGCGTTTGAAATGGGCATCACTGACATCGAAGTGGGTGTCAATCCAAAATGGCGCAGTACATCATCGGTACCAGGTTTATATAGCGATCCATTTGTGACGGTGAATGATATTCTTTGCTATCGCCCTGGTGAAAGACGAAAGCATGAATCCGTTACTAGCTTTAAAGGTGAAACGATAGGCGTGATCGCTAACTATAGCCATCCGGAATTTGACGCATCGTTTGCCAACGGAAGCATTAAACGCGCTGATATTTATACCAATCCCAGTTTGCTGACCATGCTAAAAGCAAATCGTTTTAACCAGATCATCATCAGTCAATATGTGAAGCAATATTGGACTAAAGTCGATGCTGGAAAATACAATTGCGAAGAGGGACGCTACGTACAGTCAAGCGATATTATGCTCCGAGTCCATCCAAGTAAAGCGCATGCGCTGCCACGTCTGAATGCAGCAATTGAAGCCCTGAAAAAGAATGGCGAATTGAATGCGATATTAAAACGTAACGTCAACTGATGTCACGTGTTGAAAAAAAGGGACGCTCTTTTATTAATGCGAGTCGCCTTTTTTATTCGAATATGAATGACATACTCGTGTCTCATCCATATGCACTTCTCAAGAAAATGCCTGTCTGTCATCAGAAATCGTTGTTTGTCCAACCAACCCAGATTGCCGTGCGACGATTTATGCCCCACCTTTGCTGACACTTTCACCATCTTCTGGACGCAGCGTCCAGAAAGTGATTGACGACAGTAGCGTCATGATGCCCAGAGTTAAAAAGGCATTGTGCAATGCATTGGTGACAGCGATTTTGTCTGATTGAGGTAGGCCGCTCAGATACCAGGCTGTCATTAACGAGCCGCAGGCCAGACCAAAACTCATGGACATTTGTTGTAGCGTGCTGGCAATCGTACTGGCCATACTGGAATCTGCAGGTTTGATATCGGCATAAGCCATCGAATTCATGCTGGTAAATTGCAGAGAATTAAAAAAACCTTGTGTCAGACTCAGAAGCACGATCACATACCATTGTGTCGCTGGCGTAACCAGAGAAAAAGTACAAATCGTGACGCCGATCATTAACGTATTGACGATCAGCACTTGTCGATATCCAAAACGTCGCAATACCCGGCTGGCAATTAATTTCATGAACATCGCTGCGGCAGCGGCGGGCATCATCAATAATCCTGACTGCCAGGCAGGCAGATTGAGTCCCAATTGATATAGTAACGGCAGCAGAAAAGGCAAACCACCAAGTCCAAGGCGTGTAATAAATCCACCCACCACGGATACCCGGAAAGTGCGGACCGTAAATAATTGCAATTTCAGCAGCGGCGTAGTCGTGTGCTGCGAGTGCCAGCCATACCAGCCAAGCAAGCACAATGACAGCACAAACAACGATAAAGTTAATGTTGCCGAAATCGAATGTTCACCAAAAATTTCTAGTAACCAGGAGAGTAGTGCCGCGCCTGTGCCAAACAGAATTAATCCTTTCACATCCAATGGACGTGCCACTTCGCCATAATAATCCGGCATATGACGATGGATTAAGTATTGCGCTGCCAGACCGACCGGAATATTGACAAAGAAGATAATCCGCCAAGATAGCCAATGTACAATTAATCCACCGACAGTCGGGCCAAGTAGCGGTCCAATTAACGCCGGAATAATCACAAAATTCATCGCAGTGAGTAATTCTGATTTGGGAAACGTTCTCACAATAGTCAGTCGCCCAACGGGCATCATCATTGCGGCGCCCATCCCTTGCAGTATGCGTGCCGCGACCAGCATGGGTAAGTTAAGCGAGAGACCACATAAGGCAGATGAGAGGGTAAATATAGCTACTGCCAGACTAAATACCCTGCGTGTACCAAACTTATCAGCAATCCAGCCACTGACCGGAATACCAACCGCCAAGCTTAAAATGTAACTTGTGACGACGGCTTTAAGACTTAATGGCGTGACTTGTAGACTCTGTGCCATAGCAGGCACTGCTGTATTGATAATCGTCGAGTCTAATTGCTCCATAAAAAGGGCAATAGCGACAACCCAAGGCAGATATTTTTTTACGGTAGCAGTTTGCTCGACGGTAGCGGGGATAGACATAGATGCGGTGGAAAACTATGTAAAGTCTGCATGATAACACTGCTATCGCGGCAAGTTTGATGATTGCCGTTGAGGGGGAGGGGCAGTGCCAAGGGATGTCCGTTGGTTTTGTGTTTAACCTGACGTCACCCCGTCGACACCTTGTTTTATGCCCGCTCTTTTGTTTTTTCCGTTTTCCGTTGCAAGACAAAAATAGGCTGCGCCCATTCAGTATCTTTTTTCTTTTTGCTCGTAATCAGTGTTAGTTCAGATGGGTCGTAGACATCAGTGTTATGTGTCAATGGTGTCGTCATCAAATATTGTGCATCGGTATTTTTGAGGAATTCGCCAACCAACTGAATATTACGAATATCCAGATGGGCAAACGGTTCGTCAATGAACACAAAGCCGCCGGAGCCGTCTTCAGACTTGAGCAATCCGATCAGCAAAATCAGCGATTTCATGACCTGTTGACCACCGGATGCCTCACCGTCGTTCATGCCGATCGGACCTTTGCCATCGAACTTGAAGCGAACATGCAAACCCGCCTGTGCCAGTTGAATATCGTCATTTTCTAACTTGACCGGATCGGTGTGGACTTCGATGCCAGCTAATTCACCGAGCTGTTTGATATTTTTACTATACGACTTAATCGTGAAGCGTAGTCTGTCCATATACGCAGCGCGTGCATTGACGGTCGCTTCGATAGCGCGGTTATTCTGGTAACGACGCTCGTCGGTTTCGGCCTGGCGTCCCTGCAATAAGGTATTTAAACGTGTGTATTGGTCCACCACGGTCGCATCGGTCTCCCAGTCATCACGCGCTAAATTGTTACTCAGGCTGCGGATGCGCAGTTCGATCTGGTGGACGTTTTCATGCTCGGCGACGAGCTCTTTGCGGTGCGAGCTGCGTTTCCAGTTGGGTGGTAATGTCTGCCACGTCGTACGCATAGTACGCAGTGTTTCAAACTGTGTTTTACGTTCTTCAGCATGACGTTTTTCTGAGGTGCGTAATTGGTTTTCGGCATCGGCAATCGCCGCTTTGGCTTGTTCCCATTTTAAGTGAGAAATTGAACGTCGTTCTGTCGCTGCTTTCAGTAATGGCGCCAATTCACCAAGTCGGCTACCGACTTCAATACGCTGCTGTTTGAGTGGCTGGGTGTTACGGGTGGCCTCTTCAAACTCTGCATGCCGAGCATTTAATTCTTTTGCCGCATCGACACCAGCTAGTCGCGCTTTGTAAGCACTGATTTCACCCGCGAGTTTGCTGATGTTCATCGTCAGCACATCTTCTTGCGATTGCAGACGCGGTAAGGATTTCAGCAGCGCTTCGAGACGTTGTGTACGGCCTGCGTTACCAAAGCGGTAGCGCGACACATCCACAAACAAGGAGCGGCCTCCACGGCGCTCAAAATGATAAGCGTCTGGTGTAATCCATTCTTGAGAGCGTGGTAGCTTCATGCCCGCTTCAATCGAAGCGACGGTATCAATACGTTGTAATTGTTCGATCAGCCATCCAGGTGCTTGTGCGGTGAAGTTCACTACCGACAGTAAGCTGTGGTCTTTCACGATCGGAGCACTGATACGATCGGGGACGATGAAGTGGCTATATTTTTGTTTTTCACCAATCCGGTAAGCAGCAGTAGCGTCACTTGCTTTATCGAGCAGGATCACGGATGTATAACCGCGCAATACGCCTTCGACCGCGCCTTGCCATTGCGGATCGGTGACTTCGACAATATCGGGCAGCATGCAATGCTCAATATTCGCTTCTTTGAGTGCACGTCGCATTTGCCGGACGTTTTCCGGATCGGGTAAACTCGATTTGCCCTGAAGCGCAGCGATCGTGTCCATCTCGGCGGCAATACGCTGGCTCAGGCTATCGCGTTCAGTTTTTTGACGAGAAAGTTCAGCTTCTTTTTTTTCTAGATCGTCGGCAATTGTGGCGACATCTGCATCCGCTTCTGCCGCTAATTTTTGCAGACGCGCTTTTTGTTCTAATAAGCTTTCTTGCGGTTTAAGTTTGGCATTGATGTGCGACAGTTTTTCGCGCAGTGCCGATTCTTCTGATTCTAATGCGGCTTCCGCTTGCTTTGCTTCGGTGACGAGTTGAGCTTGTTGGGCGAGATGTTGACGTCGCTCTGATAAGGCCTCATCTTGTGTTTTCAGAAAACGTTTAGAGGCGCGTAACGAATGGCTGGTCGCGTTCGCTTTTTCCAGATCCTCATGGTATTGCAGGGTCGGTAAAATCTCTTCTTGCAGGTCACGTTTTTCTTTGCTCAGACTTTCGTATTGATGGTAGTTCGCGACTTTGAGGCGCAAACCTTCCAGATTCGCTTTTGCTGCTTCGAGCTCTGTCTCAAAGCGTTGCAATTCGGTTTCTGTATCGCGTTGATGGCGCTTAGCGTCGTCATAGGCATCGAGCACCTCTTTATCGCCAAATACCTGAAATACCAGGTCAAGTAATTGGCGTGGTGCGTATTCGCAGAGCTTATCGGTTTCACCTTGTTCTAGTGCCAGTACTTTTCCCATGGCGTTAGACAGGCCCGCATGAGATAACCGTTTGCGATAGCTTTCGACACCTAGCCAGTCATTGGCTTCTGTGACTTCTTCAATTTCAACTTTGCCACCGCGCATCAAGTATTGACGCTTCCAGTCGCCACCATTTTTTTCAATCTTACAAAATAAGGTCACTTCATCATCATACAAGCCTGACATACGGAAAGGGCGATTCGATATCTGCGGACCCACGGCACTGTTATCGACGACAGAGCGTATCCACGCAGTCTGCTGCCCAGAATGTCGTGCATAGTGCTTATACGAACGTCCCATTGAGCATTCGAGACCGAACAAGGTACGTAAGGCGTCGAGCAGCGTCGTTTTGCCAGAACCATTCTGACCGGCGATGGTGATGATCTTGGCATCGAGCGGAATATTTTTAATCCGCTGCCAGTAATCCCAATGAACCAACTCTAACGATTTAATATGAAACATGGTGTGTATTCTTTTGTCTGGTGAACGTTGCTAAGCATAGAAAACCGATTGCACATCACTCGGGATCGGGCACTGCTTCTTCATTGCTTCGCACATCGTCATCTGTAGCGATATCCGTAGCGGTAGCGATCACAGCGGGTGTACGTGGCGCTGGAAGATGGAAAATATCCGATAGCGCACCGTTAATGATGCGGTCTTTCAGCGTGTCGGTGTCCATCAAGAGATCGAGTAACGGTCCCTCTAAAATCATATCGCCTTTACGTTCAATAAAACCAACCCTGGCCAGCTGGCCCAGGTTCATATCCATGCGGGTTTTTTTGCCGAGTTTGTCGCCGAAATCAGCCAGCAATGCACGATAAGAAATACCAATCGATGTATCTTCGGCACGTGGCAACGGCTTCTCTTTACCGAACATATCGTTTTGATCTTCTTCTGCCAGTTGATGGGCTTCCTGCCTTTCGCGTTTTGGCAAGATGATCAGTGACCACAATACAACTAATAGCGCAACGCCATCCCTTGCCAGTCCGAAATTATTGTTCTGCCAGGTTTCTTTCGTACCAAACACTTTCGACTCACTATCGCGAGTAAGTGCCAATGTGACGTAGTCCGCATAGACGTTATCGATGAATTTCATACCGCAGGCTTTGAGCCGCGTATCTAATTCAGTCCGGAAAATCTCATCTGACAAGGCACGTTTAACGAGCTTATCTTCACGACGCAAGGTTTGGTGCGCCAACAGGCGGGCGATCAGAATTTGTGCATCTTCAGTCATGGTGTTTCTCTGTTTGGTACGGATGAAGCGACGACTGCCGGATCTATGTCGTGGCGGGTGCTGATACTCAGACTGGCAATAGACATTGCCGCGATATGCGGATCATTAAGCTTTTGCATTTTGTCCTTGGAATTGAATACCAGGGGGAGTCGTGCCAGCGTACCTGTCGCGCCTTGTAATGCAGATTCATTGGCGTCGCCAAGGAGTGGCAACATCGAAGCACGGTAAGAGGCAATCGCAAAATTGGCTGGCAACAAAATATCTTGCAGAGCGATGGATTTTTCTTTCACATCGGTCTTATCTAATAAACCAAGCCAGTGGTCTAGTTCATGCAAAGCGTCGCTCTCATCATTGGCAACAGAAATCGCGTTTTCGCCGACCGGTAACGCGCCTGCAATTGCCGACACACGATGGCTCAATAATTCACTTTCGGCGACATCGATCATTTCCGATGGCGTGATAAACAACGGTGTGACTGGCTGCGCCAAGGCGTCGTCTGCTAGTGCAGCGAGGTCATCCTTTTGTAGTAACCAAGTTTTAATATCGGTGGTCGATAAACCAGATTGTCCCAGATGCACGCGCTGACGCTCGATCTGATTGAGTGCCCGTGAAAACATCCCTTGCATATTCAATAGCGCACTCTGGGCACGGCCAATCGCTTGTGCTGCACGATGGGTCGCAGCGTCAGCACGTTCATCATGCGTAATGGCATGAATAATCTGTGAGCCTTTTTCAACCCAGTCACAAGCAGTATGCCATTTTTGCTGCGCTGCGCGGAGCTGAAATTCAGAGCCTGAGGCGATCGCATCTGAGAATTCTTCTGTCAGCTCAATCAGGCGTCCCAGAAGATGATGTAATTGCTCAACTGAGACACCACCAACCGCTTGCGCACCAGCGACCTGAGTCAGCATATAGCTCATTTCTGCCTGGTCGTTGTTTTCTTCGACTTGTAACAATGACTCCACGGCCGACAGAACATTACGCGCCGTTGGTGCGATCCTGTAGACCGATTGACTCGCATCCCAGATGAGTAGTCCAGTCGAACGTAGCCGCGCAAGGACCGTTTCGAGTGCCTCGGGTTCCAGATAACCGAGCTTCGCATTGATGTCGGCGCGGGTCAGGGATGGAGAATCAACGTCAGCTGTCAGCTCGCGCAACACCAGTAGACGTAACAAGACACCGTTAAACCCACCATGAAACAAGGCTGTGAAAGCCTGAAGCACAGGCTGGCCACGTCTCAACGGAAAAACGGCGGAAACGTCATCGGGAGAAATACCAGTTTTAAAATACGTCTGCAGAGCGAGGTCATCCTCATTCTGTGCGTGGGTGTCGTCACTAAAATTTTGCATGCGGCATTTTACCTTCTTGCTGGCAGCTTGAGTATTGTCTAAAAATTAATTTTATAAGGTTTCAGGACATGCCGAAATTTACGTAAGACAAGTTTAGCGAGAGGATGTGTATGTGTGATATGTTTTTGGTAATAAAAATGATGATTTTGATCAGAAATAGAGATTGCAACATGTCATCGCTGAAGGCAGACTCATTGTGGCGTCAGCCGTCGATATTGGGGATTCATCAACGGTCATTGATTGATGCCGCATCAGCAATGGCAAGAAACACTGCTGCGATAGCGTATCCGCGCCCTATTCGAGAAATCTGTGTGTATATGGATACGTCACTAGGCGTTGATACAGCTTGTCACGATCTTCTGCACTGGCAAGAATGAAGCGTTCAACGGCTGCCTTGGGAACGCGGTAATAACGGCGGCGGTTTTTGCGCATATCTAAGGCGCGCCAGCCACGATGACTAAGCCATTGCCATTGCTCGTTATCAATCGGGACGAGTAATTGCATTTTTAAGGTATTGAGCACGATAGTACTTCCGAGCGGTGGTTTTGCGCCGGTGGGTGGAGAACATCGGATTTGACGGATACGAAATAAAGTGCGTAAGCTATCTTTGATTCTGAAGTAGAACATGGTCGATATCGTCTGCAGTCATTTTGGGGAAATGCAGTGTAGGAGGCATACCGCCAGCAAGCTGTAATTTTTTGTAAATTTACAAATATTTAACAGTCATTGTGCTGCTCTTAATTTTCCGTTGAAAGCCTTCGGAAGGCGTCGAAAGTTGTTAATATTTAGAAAATATCAACAGCAAATTTTTTCTGATTGAGGAGTCTTTGAATGACGTATGTCACGTCCGAACAACCAGGACTAGAAGGTTCTTGCCACTGCGGTGCAGTACGCTTAATGCTGCCTTCGATACCAGAAACAGCAATCGCGTGTAATTGCTCGTTATGTCGGCGTCTTGGCGCTCTGTGGGCGCGCTATCCGTTTGGTTCTGTGCGCATCGAGGGGCATCCTGAGCACACGAGCAACTACGTGTGGGGAGACAAGACGCTGAAAACAATTCGTTGCAACTACTGCGGATGTGTGACTCATTGGGAGCCCATCGATGGTGAGCTGGGAACAAGCCACGGCATTAATTTACGCAATTTTGATCTTAGGTTACAAGAGCAAGTCAAGGTGCGCTATTTTGATGGTGCGGACACGTGGACGTTCATTGATACTGAATGACAGTGATGATGCTAGATGCCGACGTATGCACTGCGTCTATAGCACGCGCTGTCTTGGCTGAGATGCCGTAGAACTATTTTTTGTTTCATTTGGAACTTGTGATTTCTAATTTCTAATGATGGGGCAGAGGTAGGTGTCCAGTTTTAACGAGAATCAGACAACCTTGTTCACTCGAGGGCACATGTGAACTCATGTGTGGACTTCTGATCCATGTGCCAGCAGGATAGTCTCCCATTTCATCCTGAAATACTCCTTCCAGAACAAATATCTCTTCACCACCAAAATGCTTGTGCATATTAAATTGCGTGCCACGTTGCCATCTCACCATTGCGGTATGACTGGTACCGAAATCAGACAAGGGAAGAACTGATAGTCCTAGGACTGTACCCGGACACCAGACAGCGTTCGTTGTACTGAGAACGACTCGCTCTGTATCGTTGATGTCCAGATGCCGCAATTTGACGAGGATGGTGCAGCCACCAACGGTAAACGGCGCGTGGGATGAGCCGGGTGGATTTTTCACATAGGTACCTGGGCCGTAGGTGCCGAATTCATCGTTAAAGTCACCCTCGAGGACTAAAAACTCCTCACCTAATGTATGTTCATGCGTAAAAAATTGCACCCCAGCTGCATAGCGTACGAGGGATGTCGCACGGGCAATTTCATCGCCGTCCCGCTCAATTAGTTTTCGTTGAACGCCTGCCACAGGAGAGTCTGTCCAAGGCAAGTCCATTGTTTGTACGACAGCGCGAGCTGAATAATCTGCATGTAGTTTCATCATAACGATGATTGTACCGATTAACTGATAAATTTGTTGAGGGTCTCCAATTGTTGGTGACCAGTTTATTTCTGTGGGCGAAATGAATAGTAGAACAGCAACGCAGCAATGAGGCCACCAATCCAGTAATCAACAGGCGTACCCCACATCCAGTGATGATGCCATTTCACGATCTCAGGATTAAACCGCTCTAAGCCAAAGGCAGGATTGAGAGCAAACCATAAAAAATCTTCAACAATCCAGAACTCAATCACACAGGAAATGACTCGGGCCTGTAGTTTGAGTGTCCACGCCTCACCAAAGAAAAACGGAAAATGAAAAAACATGGCAATGAACGGAAATACCCACGCATGGTAGCCAGTCATTGCCCGTCCTCCCCAAAATAAATCTAGTAACCAGTGTTTTTCAATACGCCACGTCGGCAGATTGGCTCCCCAACCCGCGGCCCCTTCAATCTGAATTTCTACTTCCGAGAAAAAAATCGCAAGTAAGGCGACCCACATGAACGTGAGAAAAAATGCTCTGATAGGATGTGGCTGAGACATGGGACTAATCTTTAGGTTTGATAGGGGAATTCAGAACGAAAGAGACAACATCAGCAGCGGCATTTGGTTTTCCTAAGGCGATCGCCGCGGCGCGCATTGTCTGGAGTTTTTTGGGGTTGGATAAAAGTAGTTCAAGGCGGTAAGCAAGGCTCAGATCATCATAGGCTTTGAGTGCAACACCTTGCTCTAATAAGTAATCCGCATTGCGTTCTTCCTGCCCAGGGATCGGCGAGTTAACGATCATGGGCAATCCCATTGCCAGACATTCCGAGGTAGTGAGCCCCCCTGGCTTAGTAATGACCAGATCAGAGCAGGCCATGAGGCGCTCAACCTGATCCGAAAAGCCAAGAGCGACAAGTCTGCCTGGTAGTTCTAGCATCATCGCTTGTAACGCCTTGAGGGCAGATAGGTTTTTACCGGCAAGTACAATTAATTGAAAATCGACTTTTAATGCCAATAGTCGTTGTGCAACCTGATCAAGACCACCTAACCCAGCGCCACCACCCATCAATAATACCGTTGGTTTCGCGGGATCCAACCCAATTTCTGTGGCACAGATTTGTCGCGTTGGCTGCCGGGTAAATGTGGGCATTACTGGTATGCCAGTGATATGAATAAGTTGTTCAGGGATGCCGCTCAATCGCATCCGCTGCGCAATCTCTTCATTCGCTGCAAAGTAGCCGGACATGTGTTCGTGGATCCACATCCGGTGCAAATCAAAATCGGTTACTTGTACCCAGACTGGACAATGTAGACGTTTTTTGTAGATCAAGCGTGAAAGCATCTCTGCTGGCAAAAAATGGGTGCAGATAATAGCATCGGGTGTAAACTCTGCGATAGCCCGCAGGAGCGGGCGCGCATTGAGGCGCTCCGCGCTACGGCGCAGCTTCTCCATCGTACTATCCGGCTGCGCGTCATTGGTTGCGTGGTACAGATAGCCCCATAAAGTGGGCGCTTTGTTGATAAGTTTAATATAGAAGTCGGTATAGATTTTTCGAAATCCTGCCGTCACAAAATCCATGACATCAAGATGACATACCTCCAAATCCTCGCTGCGCTGTAAAGCACTGATATGTATTGCCTCAGCAGCACGTTGATGCCCTGCACCTGCAGAAACACTCAATAGCAAGATTCTTCTTTTACCCATAAAATGCCGGTAAGTACATAAAGCGCAGAGAATAACATGATGTCTATGTCGCCAAGCATGTGGTTTGGTAACAGGGAGTTTCTATAAAATGACCGTTGTATGACACTACTCTGAAAGAAGTTCTTTTTTGCCTACGCACAAAAAAATACCGCCCAATTTCAATTGAAATGGACGGTAACGATGATGCTATCGGCTCAGAGCGTTTATGGCTGTAGGCGACCTATCGACCAGCTACCATCCGCATTCCGTGTGTAGACAATCCGATCGTGCAAGCGCGAACTGCGACCTTGCCAGAACTCGATTTTTTCAGGCACGAGTCGATAACCGCCCCAATGTTCAGGACGTGGCGGCTGGTCGCCGTACTTTTCCAACACCGCGACTAGTTGATCTTCTAATGCGGCACGATGAGGAATCGGGCGGCTTTGCTGTGATGCATGCGCTCCATGGCGGCTACCGAGTGGGCGGCTATGAAAATAGGTATCATTTTCTTGGGCAGAGATTTTTTCAATTTTGCCTTCAATACGTACCTGACGTTCGAGCGCCGTCCAGAAAAATAGCAGTGCCGCATACGGATTTTGTGCAATATCATTGCCTTTTGCGCTGTCATAGTTGGTGAACCAACAAAAACCGCGCGGATCAAATTCTTTGATTAATACAATCCTTGATGAAGGGCGTCCTGCGGCGTTGACGGTTGATAAACTCATCGCGTTCGCTTCTGCCACATCAGCCTGTAGTGCCTGATCAAACCAAGTGGCAAATTGTTGAATAGGATCTGCAGCAACATCCGTTTCGGACAGGCTCGCTTGTTGATAATCTTTGCGGATATCAGCGATAGACATAGGTTTCCTTAAAATAATCAGCTTAAAATCATCTGCTGTCAGTGATGCAATGTCTTATTTCTTATGCGGTAATACCGCGGCGTGCTTGCATCGCTGCGCCCAATTTTTTCATTTGCTCTTCGTTGAATAAACGTGCTGCCATCGGTGCGATTTGCGTCTCTTCGATGCGCATGTGTTCTTCATATAGAGCGGTAAATTCTTCAACATCCGACGCAGACAAATCTGCACCTTCACCATCTTCAATTTCTTGCAGCTGTGTTTCTAACACTTTCCACTGTTGCCCCATCTGCCCGTGCTGCTGCAGAATTTGTGCCGTCAATGCGTTCAATAATGTTGCATCATCGCCAACGGCAGTTGCCGCTAGTTCGGGTAATAGATCAATTTCCTCATCATCGTGATGCTGCGGAGCAGCTTTACGGAAGTAGCGCAACACCGCTTTTGCTGCATGTTGTGCGTCTTCATCAATCCCGAGATCGTTAAGGTGACTGACCAGTTTCTCCATCGTCGCTAGTTGCTTACGAATACGGTCATGACAATGTTTTAACACTGCTAACGGCTGATCAAAGCCAGGTGCACTGTCGAATAAGGTATTCATGCTGACTCCCTTTGGAGAGGTTAATCTCATTATGCTATACACATTTTAACGCTACTTGCGACACATCAATCGCCGTCTTGTAAAATGACGGGTAATTCTTAAATAAGCTCATTATGCAACAAAATTCAGATATCGATTTTGAACGCCGTTTTGGCGGCATTGCCCGGTTGTACGGTACTGCCGCTCTGGAACGTTTTAAACATGCCCATGTATGTGTCATTGGTGTTGGAGGTGTTGGTTCCTGGGTAGTCGAAGCCCTGGCGCGTAGCGCGATTGGTCAAATTACGATGATTGACCTTGATAACGTGGCTGAGTCGAATATTAATCGACAGATTCAGGCCAATAGCGAGACCTTAGGCAAAGCGAAAGTCACAGCCTTGTCCGAACGAATCGCATTGATTAATCCTTTTTGTCAAGTGACAGAGGTCGAGGATTTTGTCAGCCCCGACAACCTTGAGGCGATGATTGGGGTAACTCAATTTGATTACGTCATTGATGCAATTGACAACGTCAAAGCGAAAACAGCATTGATTGCGTATTGCCGCCAACACGCAGTGCCGCTGATCACTATTGGTGCAGCAGGTGGTCAGACCGACCCAGGAAAAATCGAGATTCGCGATCTTTCTCGTACTGAGCAAGAGCCTTTATTGGCGTTGGTTCGCAAGCGTCTCCGACAAAATCATGGCTTTCCTCGTGGCTCAAAGACCAAGTTCGGGATCGATGCGGTGTTCTCGATGGAAGTGCTGACGATGCCCGAAACCGCAGAGGTCTGCGAAGTGAGTCCCGCTACGGAGCTTGGTCACGATGCCGAAACGACCAGTACGCAAGGGGTGACAGGGCTCAATTGTGCGGGGTTTGGCTCATCGATTGTTGTTACCGCGTCGTTTGGAATGATGGCAGCGGCTTATGTGTTGCGACAGTTGGCGGGAATGAAGTAATGCGACAAAAAAACGGTGAGACCACGATATTTTCGTTAGGGACCTGTTGCAAACGGAAAATAAGTTGAGGATCAACCCCGTCAATTGTTAGCTTGTGTTTCCTGTGGGCATGATTATGTTAGCCTTTGTGTTAGATTGTAGTCCAAGGTTGTCTTACTGCTTGTGTCGATGAAGTCTGGTTCCTGAACTGATTCCTTAACATGTTAAGTACAACATCATTTCATTATTTTAGGAGAAATCGCCATGAGCGAATTTGATCTCGCTTCGCCAACCGCTGACAGTCAGCAACAATTTCAACCTCAGATTGATCAAGAGTTTCTGGCATTTCGTCTTGGTACTGAAGAATATGGCATCCATATCTTGCAAACGCAGGAAATCCGCAATTACGAAACGTTGACACGTATTGCTAATGCGCCAGATTACCTCAAAGGGGTCATGAATTTGCGCGGTGTTATCGTGCCAGTGATTGATATGCGTTTGCGTTTTAATACTGGGGCGGATAATTTTGACGACTCGACGGTCGTTATTGTGCTCAATATCAAAGGCAAGGTAATCGGAATGATCGTCGACAGCGTTTCAGATGTCGTGACATTGTCCTCAACAACGATCAAACCAGCACCTGAGCTTGGATCGACTTTTTCAACCGATTATTTGTTGGGCTTGGGGGATATCGAAGGTCGGATGATTATTTTACTTGATATCGAAAAACTGATGTCTGGTCCTGAATTGGGTCTGATTCCCAATTCATAGTATAAGATCGTTCTCTACTCGTACTTTTGTACACAAATAAAGGCGAGCTCTGACGCCGGTGTAGACGCCTTTATTGCTAGTCCCTCGGAGCTAAAACAAGACATAAAATCCGTTTTGGCGAAGAGGGACTTTCAACTTTTTTAAGCGTACCTTGTTGCTCAGCGCTCTATTGATCGCCTTTGAAACTGAATTCGACCACGGCTGTTTGTGGATTAGGGATCGGCGCATATTTCCATTGCGATAAAGCACTAATCACTTCTTTCTCAAAAACTTTGGTCGGACGTGCTTTAAGAATTTCCACCTTTGAGACCTTGCCGTCAGTATCTATTTGAATCCGCGCACTGACAGTTCCTTCGCTGACTCCCGCTTTTGCGGCGCTGACGGGAAACTTTGGAGGGACGTTGTTCACTAATTTCAATACGACTCGCTCTGGCTCGGAATTGACTTTTGTTGCCAGCGGTACACTGGCAACTTGTGAAGGCGCCGCCGCAACAACGATAGGAGCTGGTTCAACTGGTTTGCTTTCCGTTGTTTTGGTGACCTGCGCTGCCGTTGATTGGCTAGGCGAAGAGTTGCCTTCATTTTTTATGCTCTGAGTTTTACCATCAGACGCGCGCTTTGCTTCGAGGATCTGTTTTTCTTTTGCTTCTTTTTGCTCTTTGGCCAGTTTTTCTTCTTGCGCTAATTGTGCCGCCGTTTTTGTGGAGGCCTGATCCATCCATTGCGTTACATCTGCTACTTTATTGTGGCTGATCGGATTTTTGACTAAACCGGTCGGTTGCGTTGAAGACGCCGGGGCACTGTTCGAAATTGCTGTTGGATTTGGCTCGTCGGCGGGTGTATTTTTGGAGCATGCTGTGATGATCGTTCCGATGCAAAGAACGCTGATCATCGAACCTAAAAGCTTATACTCGGTATACCAATTTTTCTTCACTACCTTATTCATATCTCTCCACATATAAATCGGTTGCTACTCATATTTTCAGCGGTCTTTTTCGATGCAAATGACGCTTGGCGATTACTAATTTTTACGGTACTAACAAAATCTCACACTTTGTCGAACCAAAAAAACACCCATGCTGACATGGATATCTGGCTATCGCAATATATTAAGCACCAAATTAGTCAGCTGAAGCTTGTTTTGTTGTATGAATAGCAGGAAGTATGCCAGGCACTAAAAGGAGCGATGCTGATTAACGCGAGGAGTTCGCCGAGAGTCGCTTTAGCGTTGACTAAAAAGCTGGGGGGATGAAGAAGTTGAACTGATGTTGCCACGTTTCACTTGAGACAGTGCTACGTGGCTTTGCATCAGATCAGAACGTATTGAAAGACGATCAGGACTTACCAAAAACTTCGTTGAGTTGCTGTGTGACGCGAATAAATGTTGTACGTTTGGTCAGCTCTTTCAACTTGTGTGCGCCAACATAGGTGCACGCAGAACGCACGCCACCGAGAATATCTTGCATACTCTGATCAACGGGACCGCGGTAGGGAATGAGTACTTCTTTTCCTTCTGAGGCGCGATATTTTGCGACACCACCCGCATATTTATCCATGGCAGCCCGACTGCTCATTCCGTAAAAGCGTTTAAACTTTTCGCCATTACGTTCAACTAGATCACCCGCACATTCATCGTGGCCGGCTAACATACCACCGAGCATAATAAAGTCGGCACCACCGCCAAATGCTTTAGCCAGATCGCCTGGGACGACACAGCCGCCATCAGCACAAATTTGACCGCCGAGGCCATGCGCTGCGTCTGCACATTCGATAATCGCTGATAATTGAGGATAACCTACACCGGTCATTTTACGCGTTGTGCAAACGGAACCTGGTCCGATTCCCACTTTGACGATGTCTGCACCGGCAAGGATTAATTCTTCGGTGATGTCACCCGTGACGACATTCCCAGCCATGATGGTGAGATGAGGATAGGTGGTACGGACTTTTTTGACGTAGTTGATAAAACCCTCGGTATAGCCATTCGCCACATCGATACAGACGTATTCGATGGCATTGTGCGCGCGCGTCATCACTGCTGAAAATTTTTCAAAATCAGTTTGCGTAATACCCATCGAATAAAACGCGGTCGATTTTTTTTGTAAACCAGTGAAGTAATTGACTAGTGTGTCCTCGTCGTAATGCTTATGCAATGCGACTGACAATTGATGCCCTTCTAACGCGGTCGCCATTTCGATGGTGCCGGTGGAATCCATATTGGCTGCAATAATAGGAATGCCACGATAGGTTTTACGTGAATGATGAAAGACAAATTCACGCTCTAAATCGACTTGGGAACGGGAGGTGAGGGTAGAGCGCTTGGGACGGATCAACACGTCTTTAAAATCAAGCCTCAGAGTTTCTTCAATATGCATAACGACTCCGTAATGCGTCTGGCGGACGCGGGAAGGAACAACTTAGACGAAAAGACGTACTAAGCTGTTGAGCCGTAGTTGATTATAGTCCTAAAAAAACGTATTCATTTATTTGAATTTGTAATACGCCACATCATCGCATTTATATATTCGCAGGCGAATTTCTAAGAGATGTTTTTAACGGTGTCTGAAGGAAGGTGATGCTTTCTTAATACCGGTACCGATGAGTCGATACGACTGTGAATAGCGAGTTTTAGCAGCGAGGAGAAAGCTGATCATCAGTGGCAGCTACCTTGACCCTTGTCGGTAAAGGTTGTGCCTGGAATAGGGATAAATTCCCATTCGTATGCTTTCTCATGCAAAGTTAGTTTGAGCACACCGTTAGCAGAGTTGCTACGAATTTCTGTTGTTAATTTTGGTAAAAACATCGGTGTTAATTTCGCACCGCCGGTACCCACGACAAAATTACGTATGCCATTTTTTTCGTCTTTATCACCCTCTTCGTTCATCGGCGCAAAGCGCTCGTAATCGTGATCATGACCACTCAAAACAATATCTGCTTTCGCTTGAGCTAACATTTTCCAGATTGGTTTCATATTGTCGTTGCTACCGTGGCCGCCGGAGCTGAAAGCTGGGTGATGCCAGAAGGCGAGGGTACAGGATTGTTTGTTTGTGCTAAGTTCTGTTTGCAACCAAGCGATCTGTTTTTGCATTTCCAGCTTATTCAGATTGCTGTTGAGCGAGACAACACGCCATGTGCCGAGCGATGTTGCATAGTAGCCCCGACGTTCCGGTCCGGCAATGTCACCGAAATAATTAAAGTAACCCAATGCTTTTGGCATGCCGTAGTCATGGTTGCCAGGAGAAGGTAACGTGCGCTCTTTAAAACGCCCCCAGGTTGGTTCATAGCAATTACTGAACTCTTCTGGTTGACCTACCGGGTAGGTATTGTCTCCCAGTGTGATGGCGATGGCATTTTTGTCTCCTTCCAAACCGTGGAAAATGATATCGGCAGTGCGGGCCGCGATACTCTGATCGGCGGGTGCTTTCTTGCATTCAGCAATGTCACCAGCAGCGTAGACAGTATACGTCGTTGCTTTTGAATTTGATTTTTTGGGAGTGATTTTGGGCGCAGTAACAGCGTCTGCTGCACCACTCAGCGGTGCGAGTACTAAAGTAGCAGAAGCAAAAATAAAAGCGAGTTGAGAGCGCATAAAGTTCTTTATAAGAGAAGAAAGCCAGCCAGGTAAGCTCATATTGAAGCTAAAAAGGCTGACATAATCAGCCCTCTATTTTACCGCTTTACAGTATTTTGTGCGTTGCCGCATAAATCAATCCTGAGGTAAAAATCAGAAAAATTGAAGTAGAAAACTAAGGATGCTGACAATGATTTCAGATTCAATTGCACATCCTGTTCAGAGTTTTAACGTGCGCAGTCGTAAAGCATTACTGATCACGGATACTGAACTCAGGCTCATGGCGGCACTGGCGACCATTGGACTGAGTAATATCCCTAGCCAAGGATACAGAATGCCGGCTGCGATAGGGACGCCGATCAGGTTATAGGCAAACGCAAAAAACAAATTTTGCCGGATATTTTTCATTGTGGCGATGCTTAGCTTGCGCGCTTTTGCGATACCACGTAAATCCCCTTTGACCAGCACGACCAGCGCACTGTGCATGGCAATGTCAGTTCCCGTCCCCATCGCAATGCCTACGTTCGCTTTTGCCAGCGCTGGCGCATCATTGATCCCATCCCCTGCCATTGCCACACGATGCCCTTGCTGTTGCAGCGTTGTGATAAAGCGAAATTTATCTTCCGGTAGCATATTGGCATGGAATTCATCGATGCGCAGCAGGTGGGCAACAGCCTCGGCAGCGGAGCTATTGTCACCCGTGAGTAAAATTACACGCATACCGAGCTGTTGTAATTGTGTGATCGCCGCGGCGCTATTTTCTTTGATGCGGTCGGCGATACCAAATAATGCGACGGCGCGCTGATCTATTGCCATCATCATGATGCTGTGACCATTGTTTTCAAGGGTACTCAGTTCTTTTTGAAAAACGCTGATATTGATACTTGCATCACTGATCAAGGCAGGTTTGCCGAGTAAAACGCGAACGCCGTCAATATGGGCTTCTACACCCTGTCCGGTGATCGATTTAAAATCACGCAGCACGGCTGTAGTGGCTGCGCTTGCTGGGAATTTTTGTCGGACAAAGTCGATAATCGCTGTGGCGAGTGGATGTTCACTTTGCTGTTCAATCGCAATCGCTAAAGCCATTATTTTTGTCGCATCTTCGTCAGGTGCCACATGGAATTCCTGTACCGTAGGTTTGCCTTCGGTAAGCGTGCCTGTTTTATCGATGACAAGGGTATCGATGTTGGCTAAGTGCTCTAAGGACTCTGCATTTTTGATTAAAATACCTTCGATGGCACCTCGACCGATACCCGCGGTGACTGACATCGGTGTTGCTAGGCCTAACGCACATGGACAGGCAATAATCAGTACCGAGACCGCAGCCATGAGGCCATTCGCTAGCGCTGGTGCGGGACCGAACCATGCCCATGCAGCAAAGGCGACAATCGCCGCTGCAATCACGATTGGGACAAACCAGCCTGCGACGCGATCCGCGAGTTGTTGAACGGGCGCGCGTGAGCGACTCGCCTGATTCACCATGTCGATGATCTTTGCCAGTAGCGTGTCTTTACCGACTTTTTCAGCTCGCATCGTTAGACTGCCTTGCTGATTGATCGTGCCAGCATGGACGATATCGTTCGCTGTTTTTTCGCAGGCCAGTGGCTCGCCTGTCAGCATGGACTCATCGACAAAAGAATGTCCGTCAATGACGACGCCGTCGACGGGTATATGTGTGCCAGGTTTGATTCGTAATATATTGCCTGTGATGACATCGGCGACAGCAAGTTCTTTTTCTGTACCATCAGGTGCGACTTGTATCGTTGTTGTTGGCGTTAGACCAAGCAACGCTTTGAGCGCTAAGTTCGTTTTTGAGCGCGCAGTCAATTCCATTACCTGTCCTAGTAACACAAGACTGATGATCACCGCTGCTGCTTCAAAGTATAAGGGCGTCATTCCCTGTATGGTAAAGGCATCCGGTAATGTGCCTGGAAATAAGAGGGCGAATGAGCTGAACAAGTACGCCGTTCCGGTGCCAACACCAATGAGACTGAACATATTTAGATGGCCAGTTTTAAACGATGCTATTGCCCGTTCAAAAAAAGGCTGTCCCAGCCACACGACGACGGGCGTTGCCAGCGCAAATTGCAGCCAGTCAAATACCGTCATGCCCAGCCACGCGTGGAAGGAAACGTGGGGTATCATGTCACCCATACTCAGGATCAGCAACGGGATACAGAACAGCAGACTGAGTTTAAAACGCCACCGCATATCATCAAGTTCGGTCGTGTCTTCTTCGGTGCTGGCTTCTTTTGGTTCCAGCGCCATTCCGCAAATCGGACAAATACCTGGGCCAACTTGTTCGATTTCGGGATCCATAGGGCACATGTAGATCGCATCTTTAGCGACGGGCTTGGGTGCTGGACGTTGCGCAGGATCGCGCCACGCTACAGGGTCTGCGTCGAATTTTTTTAGACACGATGCACAGCAAAAATAGTAGCGTTGACCAGCATAGTCGGTGTGGTGTGGGCTTTTCTCATTGACACGCATGCCGCAGACGGGATCCGTATATGCACCTGCTTGATCTTCCTGCATGAGCTCAATAATGCCTGACTTCGCTTCGCTAGTGGGCACTTTGTTAAGACCAATCACGCGTTTGGCTTTGACATAATCTGTTGGCGTAGCCGTAAATTTCTGTACACAGGAGGAGCTGCAGAAGTAATAAGCCACCCCCTGAAAACGGGCTGTTTTTTCGGTGCTTTTACTGACTTGCATGCCACAAACAGGATCGGTGTATTTTTTTTCTTCCAACGCTCCGGCGCCGCCCGTCGTGGACGTACTGCAGCAGCCCCCCTGATGTTGGCGAGCACTATCTTGAAGATTGCTATGTTGTTCGGTCATGATGCTTCCTCTACATGGTATTTACTCGTATCATAGACGCTGTACCTGACTACGGAGTCAAGAAGTTTATGCTGATAGCTAAACAAACATCTGATGATGATCAATATACGATAGGACAACTCGCCCAAGCGGCGGGAGTTGGTGTCGAGACGGTGCGTTATTACCAAAAGCGTGCCTTGTTGCCTATTCCTGTCGTCAATAGCGGTTTTCGGACGTATCCTTCCAGATTGGCAGATCGCATCCGGTTTATCAAACGTGCACAGGATCTGGGGTTTTCGTTGGATGAGATCGCCCATCTATTGCAGTTGGAGGATAGTCAGGACCGCGAAGCCATCCGGCACATCGCCAGCGAACGCCTGACGCAGGTGCGCGCGAAACTTGCTGATTTACAGAGAATGGAGTCGAGCCTGTCGCAACTCATTGAGCAATGCAGCACTTGTTCAACAGAAGTTGCATGCCCGATTATCCATGCACTGAGTACTCCAATGAGCGCAGACAAAAAAAGCATCTGTTCATACTGAATGGCGAGATGCTTTTTCTTTGCCGAGGGAGCGGCAATACGTCAGGTTTTGTTGATTGCTCGATTACACAACTGCTTGTGTCATCGTTGGGTAGTCTGTGTAACCTTTTTCTTCGCCACCGTAGAACGTTGTGCGATCAGGTTTGTTGAGTGTTGCACCTGCTGCAAAACGCTCTACCAGATCGGGGTTAGCGATATACGGACGACCGAATGCAACAGCATCTGCCAGACCGCTATTGATTAAGGCGTCAGCTTCTTCTGCCGTGTAACCACCGCAGCAAATCAATGTACCTGGGAATGCTTGACGTAATTGTTCACGGAAATGCGTAGTCAATTCTGCGCCGCCAGCCCAATCTGGTTCTGCGATGTGCAGGTAGGCAATGCCGCGCTTAGTGAATTCTTTTGCCAGATACAGCGCAATCGGTTCTGCTTCTGTATCGTGGATGCCGTGTGCGACAAAGTTGGGAGACATCCGAACACCGACACGGTCAGCACCGATCTCTGCAATGGCTGCGTCCACAGCTTCAAGTGTCAAGCGAGCACGATTTTCAAGGCTGCCACCATAAGCGTCTGTACGCACATTGCTGTTGGTGGACATAAATTGCTGCAACAAATATCCATTGGCGGCATGGACTTCAACCAAATCAAAACCAGCATTTTTTGCACGGATGGTTGCCTGACGATATTGATCAACGATGCCAGGAATCTCTTCTAAAGCTAAAGCGCGTGGTTCAGCTGTTTGAATATTTGCTGGTGTGCCATCTTTTTGAATCACAAAGCATTGGCTGTTAGCCGCAGTGATCGCTGATGCGGAAACAGGCGCTGCGTCATTTTCTTGCAGCAGATTGTGCGAGATGCGACCAACGTGCCATAACTGCAATGCGATTTTTCCGCCTTTAGCGTGAACCGCATCGACGACTGTTTTCCAGCCAGCTTGTTGCGCATCGGTATAGATGCCAGGTGTCCATGCGTAACCTTGCCCTTGACGAGAAATCTGGCTCGCTTCTGTGACGATCAGGCCAGCACTGGCGCGTTGCGCGTAGTATTCGACATTCAGCGCGCGTGGTACATCGCCCGGCTGACCTGCGCGTGAGCGTGTCAGTGGCGCCATCACAACGCGGTTGTTCAGATGTACGCTGCCTGCTTGAACGGGGGAGAGTAATTTGCTATACATAGTTATTCCTTAAAATTAGACCGGTCGCCTAGTTGTTGATTCAAAAAAATGGGCTACTGCCCATGTCCTGCGATGCATTGTATTTAACGTTGCATTTAAGGCGATGTTGAAAATAAATTATGAAGACTGTAATAATGCTTTGGTTTGTCTGAACGCGAGCTGCAAAGGACGCATCTGACGGTTTACCTTCGTCAGTAAAGAAGCGCCAACCCACGTGCTGTACAAAGATTCGGCGACTTCATCAGCATTGAGTTTATCTGAAATACTACCTTCGCTCTGTGCGGTACGCACCACGTTGGCAATTTGTGCAGTAATGCCATTCATCCCCACGGCTAATGCCACACGCATTGGCTCAGACAGATCGGCGACTTCAGCGGCTAACTTGACTGCAAGGCAAAGCTTGTGACACTCGCTGCTTTCGGTCGTGGTTTGCCAGTTCTGGAAGTAGGTCAGCAAACGTTGTTGTGCTGAAAGGCGATTGTCTCCAAATAACGCAGTCAGACGTGACTGATAATCGGCGAAATAACGTTCTAGCATTGCCACGCCAAAGCCTTCTTTGGACTGAAAGTAATGGTAGAACGACCCTTTTGGCACTTCCGCGGCACCAAGAATTTCACTGAGTCCCAATGCGCTAAACCCTCGACCCGCGATCAGACTTTCACCTGTCGCTAGAATGCGTTCACGGGTGTCTTGATGGAGTGGGCGAGAGGATAATAGGGTCATAGCTATTTATTTTAGTAGACCAGTCAACTAGCGTCAAGCATAATTCTGTCTTACAGATGTCACACAGCACAGTTATCTGCTGCATTTCGTAGAAAAAAATGTAACAATCAGCGGTGCTAGACGACTAGTAAAGTATTTAGTCAAATAATGCGTATACCTTTGTGGTTCAGATTGTTGATGATGGTACTAATGGTGGCATTGGTCGTGGCTTAACGATGTGATTTATAGCATGATTAATGACATGATTAATGATGACACGAAGCTGGTCTTGATGAAGATCATGCGTACTTCAATAACGTAATGTGTTTGTCCTGAATGGTTATTTTTGCAATTGAAAAATGATATTTTTTGTTGATGTGCCATTTTTTTCCTTCTTTTTTATATTGATAATCAGAATTTATGTTTCGCTGGCTTTTCCTCAATGAGAGTGCTCTCACGCCTGCTGAACATGCTGCCTGGAAAATCAGCGCTTTGCGCATTATCTTAGTATCGAGCTTTTTCCTTGAAGGTTGGATTGCTGTTCATAGCGCGCTCAATTCTGCAGCCCAGGGCGCATATCGGGTGTTGTGGATCGTTGCTGGTTTGTATGGCTTAAAATCGCTCGCATTGCTTGTTTCTCGTCGCTCATTAAAACTAGGCGCCAGTCTGCTTATTGCCAATTTGTATGCGATAGCGATCGTCGTCGCCACGACAGTACCTGACCCTTCTTTAGCGCGATTAGCGTATGTCCTAGCCTATGTAACCCCTGTCCTTGCTCGTGTTTTTTTTGATACGCGCCTCGCATTGGTGTTTATGTTGTTAAATACAATCGGCTGCTTTCTGGTATTGGCCGAGGTGCCGGTACCACATCTGATTGATTTACATATTGCGATGCCGTATGCGCCGCAATACATCCACGCTTTGCTCTTCTTGTTTATTAACGTCTGTATCCCGTTAGCTGTTTTTCGGATTCTGAATGCGTTTGATCTATCGTTGGCACGTTTTCGCGATGCGAGTGATGCGCTCAAGATAAGCTATATTCAGTATCAGGAAATTTTTGAAAATGCTGGTACCGCGTTGTTATTAACGGATGCTTACGGTCAGATTCTGCAAGCAAATCGACAGGCTAATTTATTGCTCGGACGCGACCCAGAAAATGATGACGAGTTAGCTTTATTTAACTGGCTTTCGATTGATGATAGTGTGCGCATTACTCCCGGCGAAGCGGACGATGAGGGGCAATTGCGCCTATCTGCATACCGAACGCGTGACGGTAAAATGGTGGCGCTAGATAATATCTCTCAAACGTCGGCAGACCATTACATCGTTGCTTTACGTGACGTGTCGAATTTGCATAGCATGCAAGATGCGTTGAAACTGAGTCAGGAGCGCCAAGACTATCTCAGCAATCACGATGCACTCACCGATTTGCCCAACCGCGGCATGTTAAAGCATTATTTACAGGCGCTATTACTCAATCCTGATCCAGCGCAATTGAATGTGACTGCGGTTGTTTCATTCCGGCTCAATAGTATTCGCCATGCTAATCAGCAATATGGGGCGCAGACCGGTGATGTGTTATTAAGGCGTTTTGCTGATGAGTTGACGCAAGTGTTGCCGAAAAATTGTTTTTGTGCACGCTTACGCAGTATCGTTTTTTCATTTGTTGTTGATCATCTGCGCACCCCGCAAGATGTCATTCAATTTGTTGATCAAGTACGCCAGGGCTTGCCGACGGAAGTCGAGCTCAATGGTGAAACATTGTTAGTGCAATTTTCAGCGGGTATTGCGATTGTTCGACCGGAGGATGTGGAACCTGATGACGTTCTTCGTCGAAGTGAGGTGGCATTAGATACTGCTCGCCGCTCAAATGATCAGAGTGTGACTCTATTTGACGAAGATGATGCTTTGCAAATTCTTAGGGGGGTAGAAATTGAGGTGGGTATCGTCAATGGCTTGAAGCAGAACGATTTCTATATGATGTATCAACCCAAAGTGACGCACGATGGCGCAGTGCTCGGTGTTGAAGCGTTGTTGCGCTGGAAGTCGCCAACCTTGGGTAAGGTATCTCCAGCGGAATTCGTTCCTATTGCTGAACGCTCAGGACTGATACAGCAAATTAGTGAATTTGTTCTACAGCAAGCTTGTCGCCAGGTGCGTAGCTGGCTCGACGAGTTTGGTGAGAGCCCTGTCATTGCCTTAAATCTTGCAGCGAGTGATATCGCCCAGCCCGGTCTTTTGGATCTAATTGCGAAGACCTGTCACAACTATCGTGTTGAACCACAGTATTTAGAATTTGAGATTACAGAAACTGGGCTGAGCGCCAACGAGGCATTGTCGATTCAACATCTGCATGCATTAAAAAATCACGGTTACCGGATTGCGATTGACGATTTTGGAACAGGCTATTCTTCCTTATCAAAACTGAGTCATTTTCCTGCGCACACTGTCAAAATTGATCGTTCTTTTGTGGCGCAAATTGGCTACAACCGCAAGAGTGAAATGATTATTAAAGCGATTGTGTCACTGGCTAAAATTCTTGCTTGTACAACGGTTGCTGAGGGTGTTGAGAACGAGAGTCAGGAACTATTCTTGAAAGAAGTGGGTTGTGATTTATTTCAGGGTTATTACTACCATCGGCCTTTAAACATTCATGCAATGAATACCTTATTAAGGGCATCGCATTTAAAAGCGAAACAATTATTGCAAGTGTCCTAGTCTTTTACTTCAGCATCTTTCATTAATGATACGTATCGCTGAAATTCCAACTTAACATAGTCGTTTTTTTATTCTATCTTTTCTTTTTATGTTTGACTTTTATGGTCAGCGCTCAAGGAATATATCTTTTTATTATCCCGTTTTTTATCTGTTTGTTGTTGCTTTTAAAAAAGAAATATTTTAATCAACATAAATTTCTAATTTCATCTACACTAACCTCGTAGTGTGCTGGCAGGCATGCCAAATTAAGTACATCAATGTCGCCAGTACTATTCGGTATTCGCATGTGATTGCTTAACCAGGGAGGTCGAGATGAACATCTTTGACAACTACGCTGCACGGTATGAACGGACTCGAGAAGAAGAATATTCAATGCAAGAGTATCTCGAGCTCTGCAAGAAAGACAAACTAGCCTACGCTAGCGCCTCAGAACGATTGTTAGCGGCGATCGGTGAGCCCGAATTTGTCGATACGCGACATGATCCTCGGCTGTCACGAATTTTTTCCAATAAAGTCATCAAAATCTATCCTGCGTTCCGTGAGTTTTACGGCATGGAAGAAGTCATCGAGCAGGTGGTGTCGTATTTTCGCCATGCTGCGCAGGGCTTGGAGGAGCGTAAGCAAATTATTTATCTTCTCGGACCTGTTGGCGGTGGTAAATCGTCGATTGCCGAAAAGCTTAAAGTGTTAACGGAAAAAATTCCGTTTTACGCGATCAAAGGATCGCCAGTGAATGAGTCGCCACTCGGACTCTTCAACGAAGAAGAGGACGGCGCGTTACTGGAAGAAGATTTTGGTATTCCACGTCGTTATTTGAAAGGGATCCCCAGCCCATGGGCAGTGAAGCGCCTGCATGAATTCAATGGGGATATTAATCAGTTTCGTGTCGTGCGCCGTTATCCGTCGGTGTTAAAACAAATCGCGATCTCGAAAACAGAACCCGGTGATGAAAACAACCAAGATATTTCTTCGCTAGTTGGTAAGGTCGATATTCGCAAACTCGAAGAATATGCACAGGATGATCCTGATGCCTACAGCTATTCCGGCGGGCTTTGCTTGGCTAATCAAGGACTGATGGAATTTGTTGAGATGTTTAAAGCACCGATTAAAGTGCTGCACCCCCTATTGACAGCAACGCAGGAGGGTAACTTTAAAGGTACTGAAGGCTTTGGTGCGATCCCGTTTGATGGTGTTATTTTGGCACACTCGAACGAATCGGAATGGAAGACCTTTAAAAACAATAAGAACAACGAAGCTTTCTTGGACCGGATTTATATTGTTAAAGTGCCTTACTGCTTACGTGTTAGTGATGAAATTAAGATCTACGATAAATTAGTCCGTACATCGTCATTGTCTGCTGCGCCTTGCGCACCAGGGACCTTGAAAATGATGGCGCAATTTGCGGTGCTATCACGTCTGAAAGAACCAGAAAATTCTAGTATCTTTAGTAAGATGCTAGTCTACGATGGAGAAAATCTCAAAGACACTGATCCCAAAGCGAAATCGCACCAGGAATACGCCGATTATGCGGGTGTTGACGAAGGCATGAATGGCTTATCCACTCGCTTTGCGTTTAAGATTTTGTCGAAAGTTTTTAACTTTGATAACACCGAGGTTGCAGCTAATCCCGTTCATTTGCTGTACGTACTTGAGCAGCAAATTGAACGTGAACAGTTTGCTCCTGAGATCGAACAAAAGTATGTGTCATATATTAAAGAGTATCTGGCGCAACGGTATGCGGAGTTTATTGGCAAAGAAATACAAACGGCCTATCTCGAAAGCTATTCCGAATATGGACAGAATATTTTTGATCGCTACGTGACGTTTGCCGACTTTTGGATACAGGATCAGGAGTTCCGTGATCCGGATACTGGCGAGAGTTTTGATCGCGACGCGCTCAATAATGAACTCGAAAAAATTGAGAAGCCGGCGGGTATATCTAATCCAAAAGATTTTCGTAATGAAATCGTCAATTTTGTGTTGCGGGCAAGAGCGCAAAATGCGGGCAAAAATCCGGCATGGACGAGTTACGAAAAACTGCGGACAGTGATTGAGAAAAAAATGTTCTCGAACACAGAAGAGCTCTTACCAGTGATTTCATTTAATGCCAAAGCCAGTGCTGATGATGCGAATAAACATCAGGAATTTGTTGATCGCATGGTGAGCAAAGGGTATACCGCGAAGCAAGTGAGATTGTTATGTGAATGGTATTTGCGTGTTAGAAAATCATCGTAACTGATTAGAGCGAGGTTGAATTGACGTTGAAGACAGTCTGGCGTTGCTGTTGCAGATAGAAATGAAGGTGTATCAACGTTGTTTGCGTTGACGTCCCTCTGCAATGGCGCGTTGATTAGTCCACTTGGATTTGATGAGACTGTTTTCTGCGTAAAGTGGTGACTCTATTGAGGGCAAACGGGAGAGCATTTTGGTTCATCTGATTGACCGACGTATTCAAGGTAAAAATAAATCCGCCCCAAATCGCGAACGGTTTTTGCGTCGCTATAAAGGGCAGATTAAAGAAGCGGTTGCGCGGGCAGTAAAAGGGCGTTCGATTACGGATATCGAAAGTGGCGAGCGTGTTTCTATCCCCGTCAAAGATGTCAACGAACCTAACTTTGGTCACGCCCATGGCGGCGTGTGGGAAGGGGTGCAACCAGGTAACGAGCAATATCAAAAAGGCGATCAGATTGCTCGCCCTAAAGGTGGCGGTGGCGGAAGTGGCAAGGGACAGGGGGGAAATAGCGAAGATCCCGCCGAAGACGATTTTGTATTTCAGTTGAGTCGCGAAGAATTCATGAATTATTTCTTCGAGGATCTCGAGTTGCCTAATATGGTGAAGACGCAACTGACCTCCACCACTGATTTTAAAAGTCAGCGTGCTGGTTATAAAACCTCTGGCACGGCATCGAGCCTGCATGTGTTGCGTTCGTTGCGCGGCGCAATGGGAAGAAGGATTGCTGTCGGTGGTAAGTCATCCCGCCGTCTAAAAGCTGCTGAAGCCGAGTTAACCGCTTTACTTGATGCCGGAATCGCCGTTACCGATAACCGTATTGTATTGTTGAAACAAGAAATACATCATTTACGTCTGCGACTGCTGGCAATTCCATTTCTCGACCCATTTGATCTCCGCTACAGTAATCGGATCAAAGTGCCAAAACCAGCTAGTCAATGCGTCATGTTTTGTTTGCTCGATGTTTCCGGTTCGATGGATGAGCAAAAAAAGGATACAGCGAAACGTTTTTTTATTTTACTGTATCTATTTTTAACCCGTGCTTACGAAAAAATTGACGTCGTCTTTATTCGCCACCACACCACGGCGCAAGAGGTTGATGAGGATGCTTTTTTTCATTCGAGAGAGTCGGGAGGAACGATTGTTTCGTCAGCCCTAAATTTGCTCACGCAGACCATACAAGAGCGCTATGCGGCGAGTGATTGGAATGTCTATGTTGCACAAGCCTCTGATGGTGATAACTGGGATAATGATTCCGTGAATTGTCGGCAACTGCTGATCAATAAAGTGATGCCCTTGGTGCAGTACTACGCCTACGTTGAAATTACCGAAGGTGAACCACAGAATTTGTGGCTGGAATACGAGCAGGTTGCGGCGCGTCATGCACACTTCGCGATGCAGAAAATAGAATCCCCGGCCGATATTTATCCGGTGTTTAGAGAACTATTTAAAAAACAGCCGAATTGAGGTTCATCATGGAAATCGTACATGACACGCCCAAGCTAAAACATCCGAATGCACTGCCAGAGCAGTCGGAATGGACTTTTGAACTAATCGAGCAAGCGCATGAAGAAATCCGTCGTGTTGCTGAAAATTTTGGACTCGATACCTATCCCAACCAGCTCGAAATTATTACCGCAGAGCAGATGATGGATGCGTATGCCTCAGTTGGTATGCCGGTCTCTTACAATCACTGGTCGTTTGGTAAGCATTTTTTATCGACAGAAAAAAGCTATCGGCGTGGCCAGATGGGCTTGGCATATGAAATCGTGATCAATTCCAACCCATGTATTTCTTATCTCATGGAAGAGAATAGCCTGACGATGCAGGCACTCGTCATTGCCCACGCCGCTTATGGACATAATTCTTTTTTCAAGGGTAATTACTTATTCCGTACCTGGACCGATGCCGATGCCATCATCGACTATATGGTGTTTGCTAAAAACTATATCGCCGAGTGTGAGCAACGCCACGGCGCCCAAGCCGTTGAATTAATTATTGATTCTTGTCATGCATTACAAAACTACGGTGTCGATCGTTACAAACGGCCAGCGCGTATTTCATTAACGGAGGAGCGTGAACGTCAAGCCGAGCGAGAGAATTATCTACAATCTCAGGTGAATGATTTGTGGCGCACCATACCTCGTCGGCCGGAAGTAGTTGAAAGTCTGCAGGAACGACGCTTCCCGCAGGAACCACAAGAAAATTTGCTCTACTTTATTGAAAAATATTCGCCGCTACTTGAATCTTGGCAACGGGAGATCGTGCGGATCATCCGGAAGATTTCGCAGTATTTTTATCCACAGCGACAAACACAGGTCATGAATGAGGGATGGGCAACGTTTTGGCACTACACCATTTTGCATCAGCTTTATGATGAAGGTATCGTGGGGGATGGCTTTATGATGGAGTTTTTACAAAGCCATACGAATGTTGTCTACCAGCCGCCGGTTAGTAGTCGTTATTTTAACGGTATCAACCCGTATGCCTTAGGGTTTGCCATGATGCGTGATATTCGCCGCATTTGCGAAAATCCAACCACGGAAGACCGCGAATGGTTTCCGGATGTGGCTGGCAGCGACTGGAAACAAACCTTGCAGTTTGCGATGCGTAATTTTAAAGATGAGAGTTTCATCGCTCAGTATCTATCGCCTAAATTAATTCGTGATTTCCATTTTTTTTCGATCCTCGACGACGACAGTAAAGATAAACTGCAGATATCAGCGATTCATGATGAAAACGGTTATCGCTATATTCGCCAGCAGTTGGCGGGTCAATATAATCTTGGCAATCGCGAGCCGAATATACAGGTATGGTCCGTCGACATGCAGGGTGACCGTTCGTTGACCTTGCGTCATACCCAATACCAGCGCAGACCGTTAAATCCACAAACGGATGAAATGCTCAAACACGTCGCGCGCTTGTGGGGCTTTGATGTCTTTCTGGAAACAGTGGATCAACAGAACAAGGTGTTGGCTCGGCAAGAGTGCAAATGGGAAAAACGTAGCCGTTAAGAAGCGCTTCGGATAGAATGAAGCACACACTAACACGATGGAGATAGCACTATGTTTTTGGATTACCCGAAAATTTCTGCAACGAATAGCGAAACAGAGCCAGACCGGCTTGAGCGTCTCAGCCGCGTGTATGGATATGCCGCTGGATTGGCTGACCTTGATGGAAATTCTGAATGCATAGAAAAGCTTGCTAAACTGCATGACCACAAGGGCACGCTGATGGTGATCTGGCATGCTGCGCCAACATCGCAAGAAATCGGCTACTTTTTACGTGCCTGGCAGAGTCGTATTGGTGACGAATCCAACCAGGTCGAACATGCGTTGATGATCAGTGAATCGGCTCAGCGCGTTGTTGAGGCCAGCGAATCTGAATAAGTCAGTAATCGCACACCATTGAGCACCACAAGTAAGCTGGTGCCAGTGTCGGCGAACACAGCCATCCACAGGCTTGCATGGCCACCTAGTGCGAGTGCAAAAAATACAAATTTCACAGCCAGTGCAAAAATGATGTTTTGCCATAGGATCGCACTGGTTTTGTGAGAAATGCGGATAAATTCCGGTAACTTCCGCAAATCGTTTTGCATGAGCGCAACGTCTGCTGTTTCTAACGCGGTGTCACTTCCTGCAGCCATAGCAAAGCCAATATGCGCACGAGCGAGCGCTGGTGTATCGTTAATGCCATCCCCTGTCATCCCCGTTACCCCCTGATCGGCGAGTTGCTTTACCGCCTCCAGTTTATCTTGCGGTAATAATTGACTACGAACGTCGGTGATGCCCGTTTGAGCCGCGATTGCTTGTGCCGTGTGGTCGTTATCACCGGTCAGCATTAAAGTGGCAACACCGAGCGCATGCAATTCCTCAATCGCCTGTTTGCTGGTGGCTCTGACCTGGTCGGCAATCGCAAGCAATCCAATTAACGTCTCGTTTGCGCACAAAAAAATCACCGTATTGCCACGTTTTTCCAGTTCCTGCACTTGTTGATCCAGGTCGCTCATTTGATCCTTGCTGATCACTATGTGAAGCTCTTCAATCAGCGCGCGGTTACCCAGTTGGTATTGCACCCCACCGATAATACCGTTGATGCCACGACCACGTCCCACTTCTGACAAACTGATATCAGACGCAGAAAATAAGCTTTCTTTACAGGCCTCAATCAGCGCATGTGCCAGCGGATGGCTGGAGTTTGCATCCAGACTTGCTGCCAGTCTCACTATTTCCGATTCAGAAACACTACTGAGACTGACGGTTTTTGTCAAACGTGGCTTCCCTTCCGTCAGTGTGCCGGTTTTATCAAAAGCCACTGTCTTTAGCTGCCGTCCATGTTCTAAAAATAAACCACCTTTGACAATAATACCGCGACGTGCTGCTAGTGCCAGACCACTAACAACAGTCACCGGTGTCGAAATGACCAACGCGCAAGGGCAGGCGATGACCAGCAATACTAGGGCACGGTATAAGCTGTCATGCCAGCTGTGGTTTAAAACGAGAGGCGGAACGAGCGCCATTAATAGGGCGAACATAAACACACTCGGCGTGTAAATGGCCGCAAATTTATCTACAAAGCTTTGCATTGGCGCACGTTGACTTTGTGCATCCTGTACCGATTGTGCAATACGTACCAGCATGGTTGCGTTAGCGGCTGCAGAAACGCGAATCTGGATGGCGCCGGATTGATTTATGCTACCTGCATAAACGATATCGCCGATACGTTTTTCAACCGGGCTACTTTCACCAGTGATTGCCGCCTGATTGATGTGTGACTGTCCTGCCTCAATCGTGCCGTCTAAGGCGATACGGTCACCAGGGCGACACTGAACTAGCGCGCCAACTTCAACATTGCAGGTCGGTGTTGCTTGCCATGATGCATCTACTTGTTGAACCAACGCCGTTTCTGGTGCATGGGCCAGCAAGCCACTAATCGCATCGCGGGCGCGCAACAGGCTTGCTGCCTCGATCATTTCTGCTACGGCGAACAAGCAAATAACCATCGCTGCTTCTGGCCACTGTCCAATCGCTAACGCGCCAATCACGGCAGCAGTCATTAGTAAATGAATATTTAATGTGAAATGACGCAGCGCAATCCAACCTTTTTTGAGTGTCGGAATGCCACAGGCCAGAATCGCGCTCAGTGCCAATAAACCGACGACGACCGAGGTGTCACTGCTGGTCAGCCATGCTGTCACTTCTGCTGCCGCAGCAGCGACAACACCGATGGCGACCTTCCAATACTGTCCTCTGGATGGTGTTGCAGGTGCACTGGCTATCTCGCCGTCGGCTAACTCTGTGCCGGACATCCCCAGTGCCTTTAGTTTGGTGTGGATTTCAGCCGGATCTTGCTGGTAATGATGGACCGTCAGAATGCGGTTAAGCAAATCGAAATCCAGACCCAATACATTCGGCATGCCCGTCATGGTCCGACGAATCAAGGCCTCTTCAGTCGGGCAATCCATGTCCGCAATATGCAAGCGAAGACGTTTGGCGTCTGTCGGAACTACTGCTTTCACTGTATTGGAGACTGCATCTTGCCCGTGATCATGACTGCAGGCGTGGCCATGCTTATGTTCGTGTACGTGTTTGTGTTCGTGAGCATGATCGTTGCTATGCTTGTGCTTGTGCTTGTGCTCGTGTTTTTGCTCATGTTTGTGACTATGCTCATGCCCATGATCATTCTTTTCTTGATGATTGTGGCCGCAGCAGGTCGTATCTTGAGTCATGGTAGTTCCAATTCAGAGAAGTTAGAACTAGTGTAGACTCTGGAGTCACTACAGGGTCAAGCAGATTTTTTGTGATTTTTGATGTTGTTAAAAAAGTATTTTTTTTGTGTAAGGTGAGCTTTATTTTATGGTCTTTATGAAAGAATAAAATGCGTATCAGCGAACTTGCTAGTGCGACGGGTGTCGACCTGGAAACCATTCGGTATTACGAAAAACAAGCGTTACTTCCTGCACCAGCGAGGGAGGATAATGGCTATCGCAGTTATACGGCGGAGCATTTAGAACGTTTGTCGTTTATCCGTCATTGCCGGGCGTTAGATATTCCGCTGGCGGATATACGCCGGTTGGTCTCTTTTATTCAGAGTCCGGCAGAGGATTGTGGCGATATTAATCACCTTATTGATCAGCAGATTGCTCGCGTCAAAGCGCGGTTAAAAAGTATGAAAGCACTGGAGAAACAGTTGAGTCAACTGCGGGCGCGGTGTGATGATCGCCACCACGGGAAAGAGTGCGGAATTCTGCACGAATTGGTGTCCGCCGCGCATGGCGAGGCGTGTGCCTGCCATACGGACGGAAAATAAAAAATTACTGCGCAGCGAGTTCGGCAAACAGATCTGCAATACCTGCCCAGCCGATGGCAATACCGATACACAACAAAATAAATGCTGATAAACGCATTAATACCGTAGCACCAACTTCACCTAGAAACTTCTCCATATTACGCGCGAACCGATAACATAAATAAATGACGAGGGTTGTCAGTAACACGCCTATCGCTGAAGCGATGCTAATTACCAAAAAATCAACTGGCTTATTTGGCATTTGCGTTCCCAACGTAATCGACGCAGCAATGGTGCCTGGACCCACAGTGAGAGGAAAACTGAAGGGATAAAAGCTGCGGCGGCGTAATTCATCTTGGCTCCAATTTCCACCATGGGTGGCCGCTACTGAGTTGAGCAATTTATCCTGACTTTGGTCGTTCAACAGCTTCCAGCCTGCCATCCCGACAACGATACCACCGGCGACACGTACAATCGGAATCGAAATACCAAAAAAATCGAGCACATAAGAGCCGATGAATACCGCACCCATTAACAAAAAAAAGCAGTTCAATGCGATTCGTTTTGCCAATCGGTTGGACAGAGCGGGATCCAGTGGCCCTGTCATCGACAGAAATATCGGCGCAACAGCGATTGGATTTAAAATAGGTAATACCGTGACTGGTACCACAATCAATGCTTTTAAGAATGCGTTTATCGCAACACTCATGAAGAACTCCATAAAAATCTTAGCGTGTGATTATAAAGTCCACGCGGCGAATCGTGTTCGTCTTTACAACGCTATCATCTTGAAATATGTCATTTCCTGAGTTACGCACCGACCGCCTCGAGCTGCGCCGTATTTCTGCAGCGGATCAGACGCTGATATTCACCGCCATGTCGCACCCTGAGGTTACTGCGTTTTATGGATGCCGTTACGAAACGCTGTCTGAAACACAATCACTGATGGCGTGGTTTGAAGTCATTGTAAATCATGGTACTGGAATCTGGTGGGGGATTTGCCTCAAAGACGCACCTGACCAATTAATTGGTGCCTGTGGTTTTCATGACTGGGATCGTGAAAACCATTCTGCTGAAATCGGATTTTGGCTACTCCCTGCGTACTGGCAACAAGGAATGATGCAAGAGGGTCTTCGCACGTTGCTGCCATTTTGCTTTTCTGAACTAGCAATCCACCGGCTGCAAGCTTATGTCGAGGTGGGTAATACCTCTTCTCAGAAACTACTTCTGAAGTTGGGTTTTCAACCGGAAGGCGTATTACGTGGCGCGAGATTGAAAGAGCAGCGTTATTCCGATCTTCTTTTATATGGCAGATTGGCAATGGATGGTGGCGATTAAATGAACAAAACGCAACTATAGCGGTCTTATTTTGATCTGACCCAGCTAAAATTGCTGGGTATTGCTGGGTATTGCTTTGTAAGCAGGGTAGCGTAGCAAGTGTTTTGCTGCTGCTTTACGATGAGTCAGTCTGATAACAAGAGAAAGTGATTATGATAATAACCCCCGTTTTGCCACGCTGGTCTGTGTTAATCCCGGTTTTCGCATGGCTTGCGCTGGCTGGCTCTTTACTCCACTTTGGTTCTTTGTACGCTATCGTACTCACCATTGCGCTGTTCGGAGGTGTACTGACGGCGGTATATCACGCTGAAGTAGTGGCGCATAAAATTGGCGAACCATTCGGTACCTTGTTACTGGCGTTGGCGGTGACCCTGATCGAAGTGGCGCTGATCGTTTCGTTGATGTTGTCAGGCGGTGCGGCAACCGCGGGTTTAGCACGCGATACCGTTTTTGCTGCCATTATGATTATTCTGACAGGCATCATTGGCCTGTGTTTATTGGTTGGTGGTATTCGTCACCGTGAGCAAAGTTTTGGGTTGCAGGGTGCCAGCACGTCGTTAGCGACGCTCGCTGCCTTAGCGGTGCTGACCTTGGTATTGCCGAACTTTACGTCGACCGTTGTAGGTCCATTTTATAGTGCTAGTCAGTTAGCTTTTATCGCTGTTGTGTCCGTCGTGCTCTATGGCACCTTTGTTTTGATACAGACCGTCAGACATCGTGATTATTTTTTGCCGGAAGTGGCCGTTAGTGATGAAGGTGTACATGCCCCTAAACCGTCGAATAAAGTTGCCTGGTGTAGTGCAGGGTTGTTGATTGTCTGCCTTGTTGCCGTCGTTTTGCTTGCCAAATCACTTGCGCCGAGTCTGGAATCTGCTGTCGCTGCGGTAGGGGCACCCAAAGAATTAGTCGGTATCATCATTGCGATGATTGTACTGTTACCAGAGGGGATTGCTGCGGTGAGTGCGGCGCGGTCCAATCGTCTGCAAACCAGTATCAATCTAGCGCTGGGCTCGGCATTGGCGAGTATAGGACTCACGATTCCGGCAGTCGCTATTATTTCGTTGATGACGGGCTGGCAGTTGAGCTTGGGGATTGACGCGAAATCAACGGTGTTATTGTTGCTCTCGCTCATCATTACGACACTGTCTCTGGGGACTGGAAGGACCACCATTATGCAAGGCACTATTCACTTGGTCATTTTTGCAGTATATCTGTTCACGACGATTGTGCCGTAAGTGCCTTGGCTGGCATTTTTTGCGTTTGAGGGTGTTTTTTAGGTCGACATTTACTTCAGAATACCAGCTAGTTCCACCGCAGTCTTGACTTGCATTTTGTCAAAAATATGTGCCCGATGAACTTCCACGGTACGCATACTGATTCCCAGATGATCTGCAATCACTTTATTCATCTTACCTTGCAGGATCAGATCAAGTACTTCCTTTTCACGTACAGACAAGCTCGCCAGTCTGTCGTGAACGGCGGCAGCCAAACCCGCTTCGCGTGATAAGGCGAGCGCTTCTTGTACGCGATCCATGAGCTTGTTGTCGTTAAACGGTTTTTCAAAAAAATCAAACGCTCCGCGCTTTAAACTATCAACCGCCATGGGTACATCACCATGACCAGTGAGAAAAATAACGGGTAATCGTTTGGTGAGTTTCTTTTCTGAGAGCACATCGAACAGACCGATACCGCTGAGTTGCGGCATCCGGACATCGAGCAAAATACAGTCACCAGCCTGATCGAAACGCAGTGGTTGCGCTAAGGCTGCCAGAAATTGCTCACCGCTGCTGTAACCGATAGCAGCGATTTGGCGTGAACGCGCCAGCCATGACAGCGAGTCACGGATGACATCTTCATCGTCAATAATGTGTAGCATTGTGTCTCCCCAAAAACTTTAAAATTCAATCTGGTACTAACGGTTGCAATCTTATGTCTGCATGTCTGAGACCAAACATCCACGTTGCTATGTTGTGTTTCCGATCAACCCATCATTCAATGGCTCGTGCTGTTAATAACGGCTGTGTCTATGGGTGCTGCGTAATACATCTGCACTTGATATCGGTTTTATCTTTGCTTTATACCAGTTTCAGGCATTGACGTTGACGTACCGTGAAATGCTGGTAACGCAAAGCGGAAGATAGTACCACCAGCTGGGTTATCGCTGTGCGTGAGTTTACCACCATGAAATTCTATCGCAGTACGACAGATATTGAGTCCCATCCCCATTCCAGATGCTTTGGTGGAAAAAAACGGTGAAAATAGCCGTTCAGCAATCGCTTCTGAGATCCCAGTGCCGCGATCAGTGACTTCAACGACGACCTGATCGGCACTCTTATCCAGACTGGCCTGTATCCGCAGATTTCGTTGTCCATCAGGTGTTTCTTGCATTGCTTCAATGGCATTACGGGTCAGATTTAAGAGTACCTGTTCGATCAAAACCTTGTCCGCGAGTACGTTAGGTAAATTTTTTGTTGGTAGCCACTGCAGGTGGATATGTGATGCCTGCCCTTGTAATTCAATTAATGGCATTGTGTTTTGGACCAATTCGCAGACATCAACCTGCTCTCTAGTGGCTTCACGTTTTTTGACGAACTCATGGACGCTGCGAATAATCTGCCCAGCACGCTGCGCTTGGTTGTTGACTTTGCCCAGTGCACCGAGCAATAAGTTTTTATCCGCACTATCTGCTTCAAGAATATTCATTGCACCGGTGGTGTAGCTGGAAATAGCCGCCAGAGGCTGGTTTAACTCGTGTGCCAGCATCGAGGCGATTTCCCCCATGGTTGCCAGTCGCGCACTAGCATGGAGCTTTTCTTCTTGTTGCCTTGTTAATTCTTGCGCCCGTTTAAGCTCGGAAATATCGAGGATAGAGCTCATCCAGCCCGATTGCTTTCCAGTTTCATCAATCAGTGCTGATTCGTAAATCAATACCGAAATTTTTGTGCCATTGGCATGTTGATAAATAGTTTCAAATCCATTCGCGGGGACGGTTCCGGCGAGGAGTTCCGTAAATCGCTGTTTATATTCTGCGAAGGCTTCCGGCGCCCAGTAGGGCATTGGCGGCAAGCGGCCGATAATTTCTTCTGCCGGAAAACCAACCATTGTGCAAAACGCAGGGTTGACGTAGGTAAGTCGCCCTTGCATATCGCGCGCACGCAAACCAGTCACCAGTGAGTTTTCCATGGCTGTTCTGAAGATAACTTGCTGGCGCAGCGCTCCTTCGGTGGCAAGGCGGCGGTTGATGTCACGCCAGAGTGCTGCTAGGCTCCAGATTAACCCCAGCGATAAGACGATCACGACTGACACCAGCAAGTTCGCCAGCAATTTCGGTTCACTTTTGTTGCTGTTGGTGTGCAAGACCAATGGGAGATCTGGCAGGTCTAGCGTACGGTTATGGGTGTAGATGTTCTTCCCCAATCCAGCTGACGCACGGGTGGCGTACACTTTATCGTCGATATCGACCAGTGATATTTGGTTATCCTGCGCAAACCACCACGGAACTAGCTCCTCTAATATGCCGCTGGCTCGGTAAGTAATGATAATGCGGCCAAAATGTTTGCTACCTTTGATCAGTGGGATCTGGCAGTTGATGACATAGGAGTTTTTTTCTGCTTTAGCAAACTGGTCATCTAAAGTAGGTGAGAAACAACGGGTGCGTATATCAAACTCAAGAGCACCGGACTCTTGATACGGTAGATCAGGTACGTGCTTGCCTGACGGCCCCTCATCTGTGCTTGCAGTCACCAAGGTGTTATTGTGGTTAAACCAAGCTAGACTTGATATTTCGTGATTACTATTACGCAAACGTTCAAAGCGTTCAAGCACTTCAGCAGGTTTTAAACCGATACCCATGATATCAGCACCAATCTGGCGCAACATTTCATCATTTCTGTCGATTTGAAACTGAATTGCATGTTCTACCCAAAGGGTATCGGCAATCAGTTGCTCTTGGCGCTCGTTGGCTTCCATGCGTTGCGCTTGCAGTGGCAACCAGCTCAGGGTGGCAAGGAATAAGGAAATCAGCAGGATCGGAATGATCCAGCGCCATTTTTCTTTTGACCAAGAGCGTGATTTATCGAAAATCTTCATGCTCAACAGTGTAATGTACAAGTGATTTGAGCACTAGCGTGAATCCTCATCTGTCTTACAGTGATGCTTGTGGTTTTCCACACTTGTTGTTTAAACTTTATTTCTGAATAATGAATCAGCCAATGTACTTGGCAATGACATTGGAGACAGTTGTGCAAATCAAATACGCCTTACTATGTTTCGTTACAGCATTCGTCGCTCAGACTCCTGCTTATGCACAATCGACGCAATCTCCACCGTCACCAATAGTCATCAAATTCAGTCATGTCGTTGCGAGCAATACACCCAAGGGGGAGGCCGCACAACGCTTCAAAGAACTCGCCGAAAAAGCGACTCATGGACGTGTCAAAATCGACATCTATCCCAATAGCAGTTTGTACAAAGACAAAGAAGAATTAGAGGCCTTGCAGTTGGGCGCAGTGCAAATGCTTGCGCCATCACTGGCAAAATTCGGACCTTTGGGAATCAAAGAATTTGAAGTCTTTGATGTGCCCTATATTTTCCCTTCTAAAGAGGTGTTGTACAAGGTGACGCAAGGTCCCATTGGCCGTGATTTACTCAGTAAGCTTGAGGCTAAAGGGATTACCGGATTGGCGTTCTGGGATAATGGCTTTAAAGATATGTCTGCAAATCGACCGATTCATTTGCCATCTGATATGAAAGGATTGAAGGTGCGCATACAGTCTTCCAAGGTCATTGATACACAAATGAGAGCGTTAGGAGCAACGCCACAGGTCTTGGCATTTTCTGAGGTTTACCAAGCGCTCCAGAGTGGATTTGTGAACGGTACAGAAAATCCGCCATCCAATTTGTACACTCAAAAAATGTATGAAGTCCAAAAATATGTGACGTTGACTGGACATGGCTATCTTGGCTATGCGGTGATCGTGAATAAGAAATTTTGGGATGGGCTGCCTAAAGATATTCGGGATGAGCTCAATCAAGCGATGGCGGAGGCGACTACCTATGCCAATGCGATTGCCCAGCAGGAAAATGACCGAGCGCTGGAGGCAATAAAAAAAACTGGAAAAACGAAGATTTACGAATTAAACGCACAGGAAAGAAGCGCTTGGCGTAAGGCCTTATTGCCAGTGCAAAAAGAAGTTGAGTCTCGCATCGGAAAAGAATTGGTGATGAGCATCAACAAAGAAGCGGCTAAGTTTGGCTACCAATAAGTTTGGAGCAAGTAAAATTGTCCGTCAGCATCATGACACCAAAATGTCATAGTCGATCATTAAAATTTTTGCGACCTTTGTCAGTGTTCGGCATATATTGCAGTCATGATGTTGAAGAAGCGCTATTGAAAGGCACCATCATCAACACAGTCGGTTGTGATGAAGTTGCAATGAATCAATATCTGGTTTTATCGCTTAATGAGACTTGATTAAACATTGTTCTTTGCCTAATATTAATGTGTTGCAACAGAGCGAAATAAAAAAATGTTTACCACATTTTTTGGTTTTTTAAATGTGTTTTACATATATGCAACACATGCGTGTTTTTACGTAGTTTTTTTTGTCACCGGTATTTGGGCATGCTATATTCTGCCCAGATTTGAAATTTGCAGTCGGCAGGATTAAAAGGCGGTAGTGCGAAAAAACGGTACTCATACCGTACACTGAGGAGACGCGCGTTTTTATTACAAGCTGAGTTGATGTGTTATCACATCAAACTAAACAGCCGAAAACGCGAGATATATTTTAAGGGCGCATCTGCTGATGCGCCTTTTTTCTTTGTTTCGCCTGATTCTAGAGAATAATCGCTCGTGATATGCTTCTTTGTTGATATTCGGAAACATCGATCGAATTTTGTACTTATCATCCTAGGCGTTTGTATAGCGATTTCCCCCATATCTCCTGCATTCCGCTATGCTGTCAGTCTTTGCGCTCACGATAAATCATGTCAGATCAGGAAGCATCCATATTCTCCGCAGTGATTCATGCTCCCTTTGGTGCGATGGGGATACGTACCGAAGATCAACGCGTGACTGAACTCGTGTATTTACCATCTCGTTTTATTGAGAAAGCGCCGCAAGATGCTTTGTCTGAGCAGGTTGCCAGACAAATTTATGCGTATTTTGATGATCCAGATGCCAAGTTTGACCTGCCTTTAAAATCCGTGGGTACGGCATTTCAACACCGCGTCTGGCAGGCGATTTCTGCAGTTCCGCGTGGCGAGGTTGCGACTTACGGGCAAATTGCAAAGCATATCCGCTCAGCGCCACGGGCCGTCGGGCAGGCTTGTGGTGCCAACTGGTATCCCCTGGTGATCCCTTGTCACCGTGTCACAGCCGCTGGCGGGCTAGGGGGATTTGCCCATCATGATGATGAAACGGGTTTCCACCTTGGCGTAAAACGTTGGTTACTTGCTCACGAGGGCGTTACGGCCTATGCCTGATATTTCGCCTCCAGAGTGACGTTAGCTGACATGAGCAACAATTTATCTCCATTACCCATTATTTTGCCAGACAGCGTCACTGCACAGATTGATCAGTTCTGTGATCTGCTTTGGTTAGAAGATGGTTTAGCCAAAAACACCGTTGAAGCCTACCGGCGCGATATGCGTTTATTTGCTGAATGGCTATATGGCAACGGCGGCAAAGATCTGTATCAGGTCAGCTACACCGATATCACTGCCTACATCGCAGCGAAACATCCAACATCCAAGGCAACCTCAGCGAATCGACGCTTAAGTGTCTTAAAACGCTTTTATTTGCAGGCTGTACGACTGCATCTGGTTGCGATCAATCCCTGCAGTAAACTCAAATCAGCAAAACAAGCAGTACGCTTGCCCAAGACACTCAGTGAAGCACAAGTTGACGCATTATTAGCAGCGCCGGATGATAGTCCGCTTGGCATACGTGATCGTACGATGCTGGAGCTACTCTATGCTTGTGGTTTGCGGGTGTCCGAGCTGGTTAATCTTAAATCGCTCGAAGTAGGATTGAATGAAGGTGTGTTAAGAGTAACAGGTAAGGGAGATAAAACCCGCCTCGTGCCATTTGGTGAGGTAGCCCGCCTATGGCTCGAAAAATATCTGAAACAATCGCGTCTGGCAATTTTGCAAGGTCAGGTCGATGATGCTCTATTTGTGACTGCGCGCGGTGGTGCGATGACGCGTCAGATGTTTTGGGTTCTGATCAAAAAGTACGCCTTGCAAGCGGGCATTACTATTCATCTTTCGCCGCACACATTGCGTCACGCCTTTGCTACCCATTTGCTTAATCATGGCGCTGATCTGCGTGTCGTCCAGTTATTATTGGGGCATGCCGATATTTCAACGACGCAGATTTATACGCATGTTGCCAAAGAACGATTGAAGAAATTGCATGCGGAACATCATCCACGAGGATAACGTGTTCTCGTACGCAGAGGTGTAGGGGCGCCGCAAAGATGAAAAAATGGCCGTCAATGAACGGCCATTTTTTATCAGACTACATTCGCAGCATAGTTCAGAACATAGTTCAGAATTTATATTTGCCAGTCACGTAGATAGTACGCAGTATCGAATCAGTATATCGTGCATCGTAGCCTGCTTGCTGACCACCTCCTGCTGCCTGAAGTGACATTGGCGGAACACGATTGAACAAGTTTTTGATACCCGCACGCAGTTCTACTTTTTTGCTGTATTCATAACGACCTTGCCAGTCAAACGTGGTGTATGAAGGAACGTGCAAAGTAATACTTTCGTCTTTGCCTGTACCAAGGTTACGCACGGTCGCTGGCGCATCCTGATATCCAGAACGGTAGTTCAGACTAAGTGAGTTAGTAAATTTACCTGTTTCGAGAGTGGTTGTCGCGCTGACAATGTTACGGAAGCCAACACTGTTATAAATACTGAATTTCCCCAGATCGGTATCCCATTGATTGTCAGTACCAGGTTTGGTGAACTTGGAGACGAGCATGTACGTACCACTGATGTTGCCAGTCAATGTGCCAAAGCCAAGTTTTTGACGAGCAGTCATATCCCAGTCAATACCACGGTTATGTGCTTTACCGATGTTAATCGCCAGATCTTTAAACGCCCAGTAGCTGTTTCCTGTTGCGACTTCTTTCGATAACGTGAACAACTGTGCATATTTCGTTGGGTCACCAAATGCCAGCTGTTGGCTGACTGAGGATACCTGATCGCGCATTTCAACATCCCACAGATCTAAACCGACAGAGAAATCAGCCGTTGGTTCATAGCGTGTACCAATACTGAATTGTTTCGATTTTTCTGGTTTTAATTCGGCGTTACCACCAGTTAATCTGTCGTATTGTGCAATGTTTGGTTTGCAGTAATCAGTACCAGGGAAAGGACATGCCCAGTTGTTCGTCACGCCTGCAGAAACCAGTGGTTGTGCAATGGAAAGCATCGATGGTGCTTTAAAGCCAGTGCCATAGGAACCACGGATTAACCAGGTGTTCGTTGGCTGGTAACGTAAAGACAGTTTGTATGTCGTGGCATTTTTACCGTCACCAACGCTCGTTTTGTTCACACTATCAGTAATCGATGAGTACTGATCAAAACGGGTCGCTGCTGTGAATTCAACTTTATCCACCACCGGTGCCAGGAACTCCGCGAAAACCCCCGATGTTTTACGGGATAAATCATAGGTTGGAGGGACTGCCAAGTTGTACACTGCACCTGCGGCTACTGCATCAGATGGTGTTTGCTGGAAGTTGTATTCGCGATAATCACCACCAATACCGATGCTCGCATTACCGCCCGGCAATGCAAACAATTCTCGTGAGCCTCGTACATCGATACCTTTGAGCGTCGTTGAAGCGGTGCGGATAGAGCCGTTGAACAGTGAGCTTTGAATCGCTTGTTTTACTGCATCTGACTGTTGTCCTGCTGGCAGGAATGGATTAAAGCTACCTGCTTTTAACATGCCACGGAACGTGCCGTCGAGCACATAGCCACCTGTGTATTTCTCATCGATGGCATTTTTGGAGTAGGTCGCGCCGCTATTAATAGACCATCCCAGGTATTCGCCTTCGACACCGACAACAAAGTGCTTGGTGTCAGTGATAGTGTTGTCATCACGTGTTCCCCAATCAGACATGCGATAGCTAGCTGAGACGGTTTTTACCGATGCAGCCTGGGCTGGTGTCAGGTACGGTAATACGTAAGTGTTGTAATACGCCGAGCCTGGTGCGATCGTAACCGGAACAGGATTTGGTGCAATTCGCGCTGTCAGGTTCATGCGTGACAGCGCAATATCTGTAAACAGCGTCCAGTCATTGTTGAGTTTGTAACGTGCGGTAGTGAACAAGCTATCGCGTTGAGAAACCGGCACAATTTCCAATGTGGATGCATAGTCGAACGTGCAACCTTTTGGATTATTCAGATTAACCACGTGATTCGCTGGGCATTTGCCATTGGCGAGCAGGTAAGGGTTAAATGTAATACCGGCCAATGTTTTGTCTTTAAAACTTGCCGTCACGTTTGCTGGAACGGTAGAGCCACTGGTACGGTCGAACACATAGTTGTTGCCGTTGGCGGAGAATGGCAAGTAAGCAGTCTTTGCAAAATCACGATCTGTCGCTTTTAACTGCTGTTGATCATCATGGCGATAGCTCACCAGCACGTTGTAGCCTTTTTCAATCAGATCGCCGAAGCCATAAGTCAGGCTCGCGTTGTACGACTGGCCACCACCTTCTAATGGAGAATTGTAACCAGCCTCAACGGTTCCGCCTTGTTCATTTTTTTTCAAAATAAAGTTGACGACACCAGCGATCGCGTCAGAGCCATACAGCGCGGATGCACCATCGGTCAAGATTTCTACGCGCTCAACGGCGCTCATCGGAATGGCGTTCAAATTCACTGAGCTACCTGAACCCTGTGGCGCGACACGGCGACCATTGAGCAAGACCAGTGTATAGTCTTCACCGATATTGTGAATAGATGCACTGACACGGCCACCGGAGTTAGTGCCTACCGCTGATGATTGCGTAGTGAAGCCTTGCATTGCCGGTAACTTCTGAATCAGGTCGGCAATGGTGTTTGCACCAGTGCGGGCGATCGCTTCTTTGCTAAGAAGTTGCACTGGTAGCGCACCTTCTTTATAGATGCGTTTAATGCTGGAGCCGGTGATTTCAATTTTTTGTACGTTTTCGGCGGTTTCTTGGGCAAAACTAGTCGCGCAAATGCCGCTTGCCAACAGACTTAATGCTACTTTCACGGATAGAACCACCGATTTTTCCTTCAATACCATTGCTGCCTCTCCAGATAATTAATTTTTTTGTTTATTTTGATGACCAATGAAGCAAAAAAAGCATGTTCATCGGCATTAATCACTATTTATATTGCGAACTCGTTGTACGTATTGAGTAATGTAACGAAACGTAAAAATGAGTTGCGTTACATTATGCCTACAAATATTTTCAATTAAAACACTAAGTTACTCAAAATGATTTATTTGTTGCAATTATGTTGCGTAAAACGGAAATTAATTTTCATAAAGTACAGTTTTTTTAAGAGCAATAGCACTGACCGAAACCTTATGGTGCGTAAAATTCGCTGTTGCACAATGAGAAAAGCTATAATCCCTCTTTGTTTTTTTAGTTTTAGCGGGAAAACATTTTGGCAAAAAAAGAACACGTCTCTGAGACACCGGCAACACAACTGTTGAAAAAAAATAACGTGGAATTTTCTGAGCACCCGTACGCCTACGAAGATCACGGTGGTACGTCGGTATCGGCACGCGAGCTAGGGGTGCATGAGCACAGTGTGATCAAAACCTTGGTTATGCAAGATGACGCAGCCAAACCGCTGATCGTGCTTATGCACGGTGATTGCAAGGTGTCGACTAAGAATCTGGCTCGTCAGATTCCATGCAAATCAGTAGAGCCCTGCAAGCCAGAAATTGCTCAAAAACATTCAGGTTATCTAGTCGGTGGTACTTCGCCATTTGGCACTAAAAAAGTGATGCCAATCTATGTTGAGCGAGGGATCCTGGAGTTACCGAAAATCTACATTAATGGTGGACGTAGGGGTTACCTAGTCGGCATTACGCCTTCTGTGTTAGTCACTTTGTTGCAAGCAAGAGCAGTTGAATGTGCAATTGATGAGTGAGTATCTTTGAACCAAGGCGGAATTAGTTGTTTCCTTCGGTTCGCCTCAACAATGATCATATATGTGATTAAATCTGCGTGCTCTCATTGAAACGAATGAGATATTTAATGACTGGAGGGGAATTTTCACCCCCTTCGCAGCTTATAGGATAAAAATGAATACGATTCTGGCAACGATACTCGCTTATTTGATTGGCTCAGTGTCTTTCGCAGTGGTGGTGAGTAAGGTATTCGGTCTGTCTGATCCGCGTACTTATGGCTCTAAGAATCCCGGCGCAACCAATGTGTTGCGTAGCGGTAACAAAGCGGCAGCGGTGTTGACCTTGTTAGGTGATGCTGTCAAAGGCTGGTTTGCGGTCTGGTTGGCCATGACGTACGCAACGCAGTTTAACTTTGATGATGGTAGCATTGCGGCCGTCGCTATTGCTGTTTTTCTTGGCCACTTGTGGCCGGTGTTTTTTAAATTTGTTGGTGGTAAAGGCGTCGCTACGGCTGCCGGTGTACTGATTGGTATTAATCCTTGGCTAGGACTTGCAACATTAGTGACTTGGGTAGTGATTGCGTATGCCTTCCGTTATTCATCCTTGGCGGCGTTAGTGGCAGCAATATTCGCGCCGCTGTATTACGGTTTTCTGTTTGGCCCTGATATCAAATTACTGGCGGTGTTTGTGATGAGTGGCTTGCTCGTGTATCGCCATCGCCAAAATATTGCCAATTTGATGGCTGGTAAAGAAAGTCGTTTGGGCAGCAAGAAGAAATAGGTCACGCCGCTTCTCGTGACCCAGACATGATCAGTGTTGTTATACACAAATGATGACGATGACGATGACGGGTCGATCATATCAGTTCGACCTCTGAAAATCAGGCTGCATCAAGTTCATGTAAAGGCCAACGAGGCCGGACATTAAACGCATAATCCCGTGTTGCTAAGGCGGGATTTTTTTTGAGCCGCATCGCACCGGCAAAAGCGATCATCGCGCCATTATCGGTACAAAATTCGAGTTCAGGATAAAACACCTGAAAGCGTTTTTTTGCCGCCGTCTCATTTAACGCCTGACGTAACTGACGATTAGCACCAACACCGCCAGCGATAACGAGGCGCTTTAAACCACTCTGCTTAATTGCTGTCGCACATTTAGCCACCAATACATCAACGATCGCATCGACAAATCCACGCGCAACATTTGCTTTGTCCGCTTCGCTCAACTCACCAGGATATTTTTTGACTGCCGTGAGGACGGCTGTTTTTAATCCTGAAAAGCTAAAATTAAAGTCTTTGGAATGGAGCATAGGGCGTGGGAATTGATGTACGCCTGGATCTCCACTTTCTGCCAAGATGGAGATCGCCGGACCACCAGGGTAGGATAGCCCTAACAACTTTGCTGATTTATCAAATGCTTCACCAGCCGCATCATCGAGTGTTTCACCCAGTAATTGATACTGTCCTATACCATCGACCCGCATTAATTGGGTATGCCCACCGGAGACCAATAAGGCAATAAAGGGGAATTCCGGAGGTCGGCTGGCCAATAGTGGGGACAATAAATGCCCTTCAAGGTGGTGCACACCGAGGACGGGTCTATCTAGCGCCAGCCCCAAGCCGCAGGCAAAAGATGCACCAACTAGCAGCGCTCCTGCAAGCCCAGGTCCTTGCGTAAAGGCAATAGCGTCGATGTCCTGTTTTTGTATGGCGGCTTGCTGAATCACTTGGTTTAACAGTGGCAAGGCGCGGCGGATATGATCGCGCGATGCCAGCTCAGGTACGACACCGCCGTATTCCTGATGCATTGCAATTTGTGAATGTAAAGCATGCGCTAATAAACCACGTTCGGTGTCATATAAGGCAAGTCCTGTTTCATCGCAGGAAGATTCAACGCCAAGAACTATCATGAAGCTACTTTTAAAAAGGTTATGATGCGCAGGTGTAGCGCACGATCAAAGTCGAGATTATAACTTTCTTGGCTGACTCAAGGAGAAACAGCATCTCCGTCAGTAATCGGCAACTCAATATAGAAACGGGTTCCCTGCGTTGTTGTCGATTCAAAACCGATCGTTCCCCCCATGCTTTCTATGAGTTCTCTTGAAATAGCCAGACCGAGTCCGGTCCCCCCTTTTTCACGGGTATCTGAGGAATCTGCCTGCGCAAATTTCTGAAAAATACGATCTCTGAACTCGCTAGGTATGCCTTTCCCTTGATCCGTAACGACAATGCGGACATGCTTTGTTTGTACACTTGCACTAATATCAACTGTCTCATTGACGGGAGAATATTTGATCGCATTCGAGAGCAAATTTGAAATGACCTGCATGAAGCGTTGAATATCAATTAAGATTTTGACTTCTGGCAAGGGGTGATGCAGGTGCAGTTTAACTTGTCTCTCTGCTCCAAAGATCATATTCGTATCAATCGCCTGATTTAATAGCGGCGCCAGTGCATATTCCTGCATATCAAAATGCATTTTGCCCGCGCTTAATTTTTCCATATCGAGCAGATCGTTGATCAGGAACGTTAGGCGCTGACTATTTTTACTAGCAATATTCAGTAATGGTTTCAAATTCTCTGGCAGTGATCCGATTGCGCCACCTAAAATGAGGCCCAATGCACCAGAGATTGATGTCAGCGGTGTACGTAACTCATGACTCACCGTAGAAATAAACTCATTTTTAATTCGCTCGAGACGCTTTCTTTCGGTAATGTCGCGCACCAGTCCAATGTATAGTGCACGCCCTTGCCTTTTTACTGCAGATACCGACAAATCAAGAGGAAAGATGGTGCCATTTTTTCTTTTAGCTTCGATTTCTTGCGCGACACCGATCATCGTTGAAATGTTGTCGGCGCTCAGATGGAACTCCGTATTGCCACCATCCTCACGTCGAGGTAATAAGATCGTAAAATGTTTACCGATCAGTTCTTCTTTGTCATAGCCAAAAATATTTGCAGCGGCAACGTTGAATGCGTCAATAAAACCGAGATGATTAACGGTGATAATCCCATCAAGCACATTGTCGATAATTGCCTGAGTGTGAGCGGCTTGATCTTGTAGTGCCTGCGCGTTAGTTTTGCTGTCACTCACGTCTTGGATCGTGCCGTAAATGCCGCATATCTCACCATCTTTGACCTGTGGTAAGCCGATGACTCTGACCCAGCGTTCATTTTTCTTAGCAGTGACGATCTTAAATTCAGCGTCGAAACGAGTCCCTTTCGTTCCTGCTTCAGTCAGCAAATGGTGGATGTATTCCCGATTTTCTTTGCCTTTGTAAAAAGATAAGGATAGTTCCGTATTACATTGATAGTCAGCTTCTACTTCGTGGATTTGTTTTGTAATGGAACTCCAGTTGATTTGCTTGCTCGCGAGGTCATATTCCCACGTACCGATACGGGCAGCAGCGTTTGATTGTTCCAGTAATTCGTAAGCATGTGCTAGCTTTTCTTCGGCAATACGCTCTTGCGTGACATCCTGATGGCTCCCCGACATCACCAGTGGTTGGCCATTTTCATCCCAACTGACAACGCATCCGCGATCTCTGATCCAGACCCAGGAGCCATCTTTGTGCCGCATACGGCTGGTCAGATCGAAGTAAGGTAATTCACCTTTGAAGTGAAGCTCGATCAGCTCCGCAGAGATTTTTACATCCTCAGGATGACATAAATCGAGCCAGGTATTGACGGTAGTTGGGCTTAGTTCAGCCAGAGTGTAACCAAGCATACCGGCCCACCGCTCGTTGAATATTGTCAGCCCTGAGGGAATGTGACATTCCCATGTACCGATATTGGTTCCCTCAATAATGTTGGTAAGTCTTTGTTCACTTTGTGCATGTTGACGTTGAACTCTGGCTGCATTGACCAACTGTCCTACAGCGATAGTCACTGGCTGCAGAAAATCGACCGTGTCTTTGTCGTAAGCTCTCGGACAATTTGCAATGCCCATCATGGCAATAATCTCACCATCGTATTCGATAGGGATGGCTAGAAAATGCCTTAATGGTGGGTGATCTGCTGGTAAATCGCCTATGTTTCTCTCGAAGGCAAGATTATTGGAGATCACCGGTATTTTTTTCTCTAAGCGTGGATCAAATAATAAATCCAGATCGAAGAATTCAAGGCCAGTCTGTACTTGCTTTTTATGAAGGTCAATAATTTGATCCTCCCAACCAAGATCGAGAATCGAGCATACTTTTAAGTAGGGAACGTTATCACGGCTTTTTAACACTTCGCAGATAAATCCATATTCGCTCTGAGTCAGACGCAAACTATTCACTAACAAGGTATCGAAGCCTTTACCGCGATCTTTACCTTTAATAAATTGCGCTTGTGCCTTTGCCACGGCATCGTTGAGAATTTGTTGTCGCTGCAAAGACTGGTTAAGATGCTGTCGCTTGATGGTGCCATTGACCCAGTCCCCTAATACATTGATAAACTCAATTTCAATATCGGTAAATTGATTAGATCTTGCTTGGGGATCTGAAAAACCTAAAGTGCCGTACTTTTTTCCCTCAACAATGAGAGGGATGCCAATATAGGTTTCTTGCTTGAATTGAGGATAGCTTGGATGTGTTTGGTAATTACTCTGGTTCAAATGAGCCTCAAAAATAACACCATGTTCTCTGTTAATAAAATCAGAGAAGGTATTTTCTTTGCGAAAACGCTGCCCCTCTTTAAGTATGCCGGAACCTGAATGACAAACTTGGATCACACTTTCGTTTTCCTGAATTTGCGAAATCACGCCTGTCGATAGTTGTAAATATTGACAGCCAAGTGCCAGTGCTTCACGTAACAAAATCTGTGGATCCTGCACTGTGAGTGACGTAATTCTTGTCAATGTCAGAAGTGCATTGCGTTGTCGCTGCGACTGGGTATTACCGATTTCATGCTCTACACAATCGGCCAGATGACGCAAGATCGCGATTTCTTCCGGCGTCAACGTTTTGGGTACGGGGTCGATAATGCAGAGCGTTCCGATACGTTGGCCATTTTGCGCATGTAGTGGCGCACCGGCATAGAAACGGATATATGGCTCGTTTACGACCAATGGGTTATCAAAGAAACGCAGGTCGCTGCTTGCATCGGGAACGTGTAAAACATCTTCGGATAAGATAGCATGCCCGCAGAATGAAATATCTCTTCCTGTTTCGGGGACCTCAAGACCTTGCCGAGATTTGAACCATTGCCGCTGATCATCGACCAGCGAAATCAGTACAATCTGCGTTTTAAAAATCTGTTTTGCTAGTACTGTGAACCGGTCAAAACGTTCTTCAGATGGCGTGTCGAGGAGGCCGCATTCCTGAAGGGTTGCTAAGCGATATTCTTCTTCATCCGGGCGCCGAGGCGATTGCATATAAAGTAATTTTTACTAAAAGATAACAAACAGAATCGATCAAAAAATGGAAGCAAAGCAATACCTGATGTGGCCGGTAAGAGCATCGTGAACATAGGGCGCTGATTCAACAGATGCGGCCATGTATTCGCTTTAAATTCTGGTCAGCCATAAACGGTTGTATATTACTATTTTTTTACACAAATAAAACCGCGAGTTCAATTTTGAAGTGCAAGCGTATTTTTGAAGAATACCTGATTGGGTGTAAGGTATCCTAATCTTTTTCTTGGTCGATTATTCAGTCTTTTCATGGCGTGATCAATCTCCTGTTGTGTAAT